>JBAVYC010000358.1:0-6584 GCA_049698595.1 Desulfobacterales bacterium
AAACAACATGCCAAAATTTAGATAATGGTCCGAAATTATTTCCAATATCATAGTAAAATGACAAATTCTTGGATACCTCCATTGGTGAATTCGAAGGATGGGGTCGATTTTGCCATGTTGTTTACCCTTCGGGAAAGCCGGAAGACTTCAGATTCTGCGTTGCTGAGGGTTTGAAGTAAAGAACTACGACTTCACCTCAGACGCCTTGACTCTGAAGCCCTCCGGCTTTTGCAACGCTGGGGTTGACTTTGACATTCTTCGGGTTTGAGATCCTTGCGCGCTATGATTTAGCGCTGCAGACGAATAGCATCAGAAAATAGTATTTATTTTGTTTGAATTCTGTTATAAAGTTTTATTCGAGATATGGCGCCCAACTTAGGGGGATTTTTTTTGAATATTGGTTGGATTATCCGGATGCCAAAATAGCGGCAATGTGAAAGGGCGGTCCCATGAAAGCTTTACTAGTATACCCTTCTTTTCCAGACACCTTCTGGAGTTTCAGACATTCACTTAAATTTATTCACAAAAAATCTGCCTTTCCCCCGCTTGGATTGCTGACCGTGGGAGCCATGCTACCGGAAGAATGGGAAAAACGCGTTGTCGATCTGAATGTGACCAAGCTCACGGAAACAGATCTGGCATGGGCGGATTATGTCTTTGTCAGCGCCATGGTAGTTCAAAGGAAGTCGGCGCGTCAAGTCATCAGCCAGTGTAAAAAAGCCGGAGTCAAAGTGGTGGCGGGTGGCCCACTTTTCACGGCCGAATATGAGCTGTTTGATGAAGTTGATTATTTCGTGCTCAACGAAGCCGAGCTTACCCTGCCCTCTTTTCTGGCGGATTTTAAACGCGGTTGCGCCCAACGCATTTATGCGACCCATGAATTTGCCGACCTTGAGCAAACACCCACTCCCCTGTGGCGGTTGATCAATCTGAAACACTACGCATCCATGAGCATTCAATTTTCCCGGGGCTGTCCGTTCAATTGCGACTTTTGCAATGTTACCACTCTATTGGGTCACCGGGTTCGTATTAAGACCTCTGCGCAAATCATTGAAGAGCTGGACAGCCTCTATAGGAGGGGCTGGCGCGGGCAGGTTTTCTTTGTAGATGACAATTTTATCGGTAACAAAAAATATTTAATGACCCAGCTCTTGCCGGCCTTGATTGAATGGCGCAGAGAGAAAAAGGGGTTTTTATTCAACACAGAGGCCTCCATTAACCTGGCCGACAATGAGGATTTAATGGCGACCATGGTGGAGGCCGGGTTTGATACCGTTTTCGTCGGGATCGAAACCCCTGATGAAGAGGGTCTAGCCGGATGCAACAAAAAACAGAATAAAAACCGCAATCTGATCGATAGCGTCAAACGCATCCAGCGCACCGGTCTACAGGTACAGGGCGGGTTTATCGTCGGCTTCGACTCCGATGGCCCGTCAATCTTTCAGCGGCAAATAGATTTTATCCAAAAAAGCGGCATTGTGACCGCCATGGTGGGACTGCTACAGGCACCCCCGGGAACCAAATTGTATGAACGATTGAAAAAAGAGGGCCGGCTCCAGGGCTTGGTTTCCGGAGACAACGTGGACGGCACCACCAACATAATACCGAAAATGGACCTGAATCAACTGCTCAAAGGGTATCAAACGATTTTAAACAATATCTATCGGCCGCGACCCTATTACCGCCGTGTAAAAACCTTTTTGCGGGAATATAAAACCCCCAAGATTTCCATCCCGGTGGACTTTCAGCGTTTTCTGGCAGTTTTTCGCACCTCGATCAGAATTGGAATTTTTGGTAAAGAGCGAGTACAATACTGGAATCTGCTCCTGTGGACGCTGTTCCGTTGTCCGAAGCTCTTGCCGCTGGCGATAACATTGGCCATCCATGGTCATCACTTCCGCAAAATATGCAAATTGTAATTCTAAACCAATACTCACCTTGACTCAGCTTTTGCCAAAAAATTCCCAAATTTTATCGAGAACAAGCTTTAATGCAGATTTTTTGGGGAATTTATACCCCAAAAGAAGGTGACCCATTGTGATAGCTTTTAATTTCAATTAATTTTGGGAGGAGAATATGACCGAACAGAAGACCGTTGTAAATTCCTGGAATGAGTGGGACCCGCTAAAACATGTCATTGTCGGCCGAGCAGACGGAACCATGGTAACGGCGCCCGAACCGGCCATTGCGCGCGACTGGCCGAATCACGGATTTCCCCTGGGGACTTACGGCCCGTTACCCAAAGAGATGGAGGAAAAAGCCAATAAACAGTTGGACAATTTCGCGCGGCTTCTCGAAAGCCGGGGAATTCGCGTTGATCGCCCCACACCGCTGGATTTCAGCCAAAAGGTTCAGACGCCCGATTGGCATCAGGATTCCATGTTCGGCTGTATGCCGCCGCGGGATGTACTGTTAACCGTCGGCAATGAAATTTTGGAGGCCACCATGTCTCAACGCAGCCGATGGTATGAATATCTGTGTTATCGTCCCCTGCTGGAAAGGTATTTCAAAGAGGATCCCAATTTCAGATGGGAAGCGGCGCCCAAACCCCGACTATCTGAAGGTACCTACAAGGATGACTATTGGCATAAATGGAAGCAAAAGAGCCAAGAGGAAAAGAACCAGGCCATTTACGACCGGGATTGGGTTTTGACGGAAAAAGAACCCTGCTTCGATGCGGCCGATATTGCACGAGCCGGAAAAGATTTATTCGTATATCATTCATCGGTGACCAACACGGCCGGTTTTGACTGGCTGCGACGCCATTTTCCGGACCATCGATTCCATTCAATCTGGTTTTATGAAACGAATCCGATCCATATCGATGCGACCTTTGTGTTGCTGCGTCCGGGTCTGGCCCTTAGTAACCCCGTGCGCAAACCCCTGGCGCCGAATATGTTAGAATTCTTCGAGAAGAATGGATGGGAAGTTGTGGAATGTGCTGAACCTGCTCTTGACGGCTACCCGCCCCTGTCATTTTGCAGCAAATGGCTTTCGATGAACACGCTCATGCTGGACCCCAAGACCATCTGTGTCGATGCCCAGGAAAAAAAGCAGATGGAACAATTTGACAAGCTCGGCTTGGAAGTCATTCCGGTACCGTTTATTGACGTGAGTGCTTTCGGCGGCGGTTTACACTGTGCCACTGCAGATGTTTACCGGGAGGGCAACTGTGAAGATTATTTTCCGAAACAGAACCGAATGTGATACCGGCGGTCATCGGCCCGCCCATCGATCTGAACTGCATCATCAAAATTGACAAACCCGATAACCGGGTGTATTAGAATCTGCAGAAAATCGGATATCCGGATTATAAATGGTGCCGGATGACTTTGTCAAAAAGCATGTGGCGTAAAAAAATGTCGCGGGTGCCGGGCTGCTTGCAATCGGTCGGGACTCAGCTGACACGAGGCTTGACGCCTGTCAGCCCAAAAGGAGAAAAGATGAGCCAATCTACGAACGCGCAACTGAATCAACTAAGGTCAGAGGTCATCTCAGAGGGTGTCGCCAGTGTCACCACAAACTTTATCGAGTCGGCGCAGGGAGCCGTTTTACGGGATGTTGACGGCCGGGAATACATCGATTTTGCCGGCGGTATTGCCGTAATGAATATCGGCCACAGCCATCCCAAGGTAGTCGCCGCCATCAAAAATCAGGCTGAAAAGTTCACCCACACCTGTTTTATGGTAAATCCTTATGAACCCGCGGTGAAGCTGGCGGAAAAACTTTGCCGGATCACTCCCGGTGATTTCCCCAAACGAGCGGTTTTTTTGAATTGTGGCGCCGAAGCGGTGGAAAACGCGGTGAAAATAGCCCGTTACTATACCAAGCGACCGGCCATTATCGTCTTTGATAACGCCTACCACGGTCGCACGCTGCTGACGATGACCATGACCAGCAAGGTCAAACCCTACAAATTCGGCTTTGGACCATTTGCACCGGAGGTCTACCGCATACCATTTGGTGATGTTGTCGGTGCCGACTCGCTTAAGGATGTCTTCATTAAGCATGTCAACCCGGAAGCCGTGGCGGCCGTGGTGGCCGAGCCGATTCAGGGCGAAGGTGGGTTTATCGCACCTCCAGCGGGATATTTTCAGGAACTTGTAAAAATCTGCCATGACAACGGTATCCTGTTTATAGCGGATGAAATCCAAAGTGGTATGGGACGCACCGGCAAGATGTTCGCCATCGAACACTGGGGGGTGGAGCCCGATCTGATCACCGTCGCCAAAAGCCTGGCAGCCGGCATGCCGCTGGCGGCAGTGGTCGGCAAACAGGAAATAATGGATGCGGTGCATTCGTGGGGTCTGGGAGGGACCTACGGCGGCAACCCGGTGGCCTGTGCCGCCGGCTTGGCGGTGCTGGAAGTCTTTGAAGAAGAAAATATGCTGGAAAAATCCATAGCCCTCGGTGAAAAGCTTCAAACCCGCTTTAAAAAGTGGCAGAAAGAGTTTGATATTATTGGAGAAATTAGAGGAATCGGCGCCATGCTGGGTCTGGAATTTGTCAAAGGCGAAAACAAAGCGCCGGCGGCGGATGAAGCCAAACAGTTGGCCGCTGATTGCCTTGAGAAAGGACTGCTGATTCTGGTCTGCGGAAGCTACGGCAACGTTGTCCGAATTCTGGCGCCATTTGTTATTACGGATGAACAGTTGGAAAAAGGCCTGTCTATAATGGAAGAGGCACTGCGAGAAATCCGCTAACCGTTCAGGGGTTCAAAGGTTCAGGGTTCAGCTGCGCCGCTGGCCGCCGAAGCGGCCAGTTTAATCAGAAAAGAAACTTTAAAGAAGCGAATATCAAATGTCGAAGGAATGAATTCTGTCTTTTTTTATTAAAATTTACAAAAGATTGAGCGAAGCGAAACCATCCTTCGTCATTCTGCGGTTCGATATTCGATATTCTGCGGTTCGCTGTTCAATATAGGCCATCGAAGCAGCCAGCTTAATCAAGATAAAAACGCTGCCTTAGGTTGGCAGGCAACCGGAAGTTACACGCAATGACCTATGACTATTTAATCGTTGGTGGTGGCATTGTCGGAATTGCCACGGCTTGGCAGCTGTTGCAGCGTCATCCGGATCAACGAATTCTGGTGTTGGAAAAAGAGTCCCATTTCGCCGGGCACCAGACCGGACACAACAGTGGGGTGATTCACGCCGGCGTCTATTACCAGCCGGGCAGTTTAAAAGCAGATTTTTGCCGCCGCGGCAACCAAGCCACCATCAAATTCTGCCTCGAGCACGACATCCCCTATGAACAGTGCGGAAAATTGCTGGTGGCCACCGACAAAAACGAATATAGCTTGATGGAAAAGCTGTTTGAGCGCGCCGGGGAGAATCGGATCGAGGCCGAATGGCTCAACCGTGAGCAACTCAAAGAGCGCGAACCGAACATTACCGGCCTGGGTGCATTTTTCGTACCCCAAACCGGGATTGTGGATTATTGCAGAATCACGGATAAAATGGCGGACTTGTTTAAAGCCCGTGGCGGCATGGTGCGGCTCGATTGTGAAGTATTGGGTTTGGAAGAAAAAAGCGACGGATTGCGCGTTCGAACATCTATCGAAGAGTTCGATACGCGCTATCTGATTGCCTGCTCGGGATTAATGGCGGACCGCCTGGTGAAGATGCTGGGCATCCAGCCTGATTTTCAGATTATCCCCTTTCGGGGTGAATATTTTCGGCTGCCGCCTGAAAAAAATGATATTATTAACCACCTGATCTACCCCATACCCGATCCGGATATGCCCTTTTTAGGGGTCCATTTAACCCGCATGGTCGATGGTACCGTCACGGTCGGACCCAATGCAGTTTTGGCCTTCAAAAGAGAAGGATACAAAAAAACAGATGTGAGTTTTCGCGATATCAGAGAAATGGCGGCATTCAGCGGATTCTGGAAGGTGATGCAGCAGAACCTGAAAGCGGGTCTATCCGAATTTAAGAACTCAATCTTCAAGCGCGGCTATCTCGAACTTGTCAGAAAATATTGCCCCCAGGTTGAATTAAGCGATTTGACACCCTACCCGGCCGGGGTGCGCGCCCAGGCAGTAGCGCCCGACGGCACCCTGATTCATGATTTTCTATTTGTAAACACAAAACGATCCTTCCATGTGTGCAATGCACCGTCCCCGGCGGCTACGTCGGCGCTTCCAATCGGCGCGCATATTGTGGACCGGGCCGCGGAGATCTTCGGATAGACTTTGACTGCGATGGCGTGAATTGCCCGCGACATGTCATCGATATTTTATCCCGGCTTTTTTCAATTTACGGATATGCAGACGTTCACATCGGACTTACCAAAAATCGAAGAATTTGTTGATCTCAGCGGCCGGGAAATGCTTGAAATCGGTTGCGGCGATGGCAGACTCTCATCGTTGCTGGCCGATAAAGTTAAACGCCTCACCGCCATCGATCCGGAACAGGACAAGATCAATCAGGCCTGCAAGGAAATAAGCGGTGTGGACTTTCGTGTCGGCTACGGAGAAAAGTTAGAATTCAACGACCGATCTTTTGAGATTGTACTGTTCAGCTATTCCCTGCACCATCAGGATTGTATCAAAGCACTGGATGAAGCTAAACGTGTGTTAA
>JBAVYC010000359.1:0-1814 GCA_049698595.1 Desulfobacterales bacterium
GGCTATATCCCAACGGGCCGGTGCTGGAGATCTGTGGCAACAACCACTGGGATTTTATGATCGTTTTACAAGATGGCAGCCTGAGCAGTGTGTGGGAAGAATATGATGGGCTGATAAAGCTTTTGCCTGAAAATCGTTATCAGCAAAAGTGGGCCAACCGCAGGCAACGATTCCGCTGGGTCAACGATATTGAGTATTACTATGATCGGTTTAAAAAACAAATTGTCCATGTGGTTGTGTGTGAAGAAAGCTGGCAAGATGTGGACCCAGATACCGGCGAAGTTGTACCTAAAGCTTCTCGGCATGCATGGATATCCGGGCAAGCTTTGCAGTCCAATAATATCCACCAACGCTGCAATCTGGCGGCACGGCACCGTTGGAATATCGAATCAGAAATATTGGTGGTCAAACGCCATGGCTATCAGTATGAGCACTGCTTTTCATACAACTGGAATGCAATGAAAGGCTATCATTATTTAATGCGCCTTGGCTTGACGCTAAACGTGCTGGCCCAATATAGTGAATGCCTTATCCAAATCGTACACGAAAAAGGGGTGCGGGGGTTTATCAAATTTGTTCGCAATACCATCAGCGGGCCATGGTTGGATGCTGCATGGATCCAGCAGCGTCTGGCCGCCACCTATCAACTGCGGTTGCTATAATTTGAAAAACATACCACCCCAAAAAGATGTTAAGATAGTGACCGACAGGCAGAAAAATGTCAGGTTGCGATAAAGTTGTTGAAAATTAGGGTAAATTTGCGCATTAAAAAGTTTTACCTCATAAACCTGAACTGTCTCGGCTGAAAAACTGCTCAAAAAAATTAGGATAACCGCTTCTAAATATATTCGTGCGACAGAGGTGCCTTTTTGCCAGTCCTGACGCATATGTGAGAGACCCCATGCGATCAATGATTTACAAGGACGTTAATTTTTATTTGTCGCAAAATAGCTATAGACAGACCGGTGTCGTTTTGTTAGTATACCCTTGAGCCACTATAAATTACAATAAGGGAGATCAAGGTGATGCTTGAAAATGGGACCGGTTCAATCATTCAATGCGGTCGTAAGATTAGTGATCAAGAGATCGAGCAAATAAAGGAGACCGTTGATTTATGCTGGCGATTAAGTCGCTATGAGTTAGCGCGGACCATTGCGGAGAATTTAGGCTGGTATACAGCCTCGGGCAGCCTGAAGGTAGATGCCTGTGTTAAATTGTTGGAAAAGCTGCAAGCTGAAGGGGTTTTGCAGCTTCCTGAAAAGCGGTGTTTATCAAAGCCCAATAAAAGATCCATACCAATAACCCCTCGCAGCGCCCCGGCAGCTGATATTGACTGTAAGCTAAAGCAATTGGATTTTGTTAAGCTGCAAATTTTAAGTGAACCCCAGGAAATAAAGTTGTGGCAAGAATATGTAAAGCGCTACCATTACCTGGGTTACAAAAAGCCGTTTGGATATTATTTACATTATTTTATTGGCAGCGATCGGGGTATATTGGGTTGTCTGCTCTTTTCCGGTGCCGCCAAGAGCATCGGTGTACGAGATCGCTGGATCGGTTGGACATCAGCACAGCGGTTGCGCAATTTGGCCTGGGTGATTAATAATTCAAGATTTTTAATTTTTCCCTGGGTAAAAGTAGCCAATCTTGCCAGCCACGTGTTGGGTCAAATTCACAAACAGATCCGAGCCCATTTTAAGCAGCGTTGGGGGTTTTGCCCGGTTTTGTTGGAGACTTTTGTTGACCCGCAGCATTATCGGGGCAGTTGTTACAAAGCTGCCAACTGGCGCTATTTGGGAATGACAACCGGCTTAGGG
>JBAVYC010000360.1:0-2615 GCA_049698595.1 Desulfobacterales bacterium
TGGCGATATCATGCTCCATCAACATCTGATAGAGGTCATATCCCTTTTCTGCCGCCCTTATCTTCGTTGATCCATCCGTAATTGCACCGGCTAACGATGTCGGACCATCGGTCCCGTCTGTATCGAGGGCACAAATTACGATCGGCGCCTTTGGGTCTAAATCGAGGCAAGCTCCGGCCGCCAGCTCCTGATTCGCGCCGCCCCGGCCGGCAACATCGGCTTGAATTCTTACCGCAGTTTCTCCGGTGGCGATCAGCGCGCAAGGTGGGTGGATCGGGTTGCCTGATAACTTGATTTCATTCGCGATTGAGGCAATGGTGCGTCCCACCTCACGGCTTTCACCATTGAGAAGCGTTGTCAGCAAAACGGGGTTTAATCCGAGTTCCTTTGATTTCTGGGCTGCGCCTTGCCAAAGTTCGCGCGTTTTTACCACCATGCAATAGTGCAATGGTTTATTGGCGAATGATTTGGGGGTTTCTTTTTCCGGGCTGGGCGTAGAAAGATATTTCCTAACCTGGTCGGATACATCTTGCCACAGCCCATATTTTTTAAGTACCTTTTCGGCATCCGCCAGGGTGGTGGAATCGGGGCTGGTCCAATCGGTATTCCATTCCATGCTGTCGGTTTTTTCATCCGAAACCGTTAGGCTGATAACCGTGGCCGGCAGCATCCGAGATGCCAAGCGCCCGCCCTTGATGCGCGAAAGATGTCGCCGGACCGTCATGATTTCGGTAACATCCGCCCCGCAATGCACCAACAGCTGGTTGATAGTCACCTTATCTTTGAATGATAGTCCCGCAACAGGATATACAGACTGCGCCGAAACCCCGCCGGACATCAAACAAAAAACCATGTCCCCTGGCCCGGCCTTCTCGGCAATATGCCAGATTTCTTTGCCGGCGGCAAGGCTGGTTTCATCCGGTACGGGGTGAGCTGATTCGACGACACGTATTTTCAATAATGTTCCATACATGTCGATAAATGGGTCTTGCTGCCCCTTTTTTATGGCAATAAACCCATCGGTTATTCGGTCGCCGAGGATTGCTTCCAGGGCAACCGCCAGGGGGTAGGTCGCCTTGCCGGCACCGATCGCATATATTTTATTCACTTTTTTTAAGTTGAAAAAATCTTCGTTGACCTGGAGCATGTTGCCATCCAGGGTTACGTATCGTTTGACGGCCGCAAGGGGATCGACATGTTGGAGCGCATGCTCGGCGATATCGAGTGCTTTTTGCCGTCCTTTTATAAAACCATGGGAAATCAATTCCGAACGATTTTTAATCATAGCTTATAGTCTTCCCCGGCATAAACTGCTGACGATCCCAGCTCCGTTTCAATCTCGATAAATCTGTTGTAATTTGTTCCCCTGTCGGAGCCCCGGATACCGCCGGTCTTAAACAAACCCGCATTAAAGGCAACGCTGATATCAGACAGGATGCTGTCCTCAGTCTCACCCGAACGCTCGGACATCACGACGGCGAAATTGTGTTGGCGGGCAAAAATGACGGTTTCGCGTGCTTCCGTCAATGTTCCGATCTGATTTACTTTGCAGAGCGTGGCATTGGCCGCGCCCAGCTCCAGCCCTTTTTGGATCCGTTTTATATTGGTGGCGAACATATCATCGCCAATAATCAGGCGATCGCTGAATTCGCGGGTCAATATTCGCATGCCTTCCAAATCATTTTCATGCAGGGGATCTTCGATGGATACGATGGAAGGATAGTCTTTTAAGAGTTGCTTGATAAACTCAAGAAGTTCATCCCGCGATTTTTGAGAGCCCTCAAAGTTATACTGGTCCTTTTCAGGATTATAAAAGCCGGTTGCCGCCAAATCCAGTCCGTAAACGACCTTGTCGGTATACGCCGAGCGATCCACTGCTTCAGTCAAAAGATCCATAGCCTGACGGGTGGAGGATATCGGCGGCGCAAATCCACCGTCTTCGCTGCTGTTGGTAGCACTTTTGCCTAATTTTTCGAGCAATATATCTTTTAAATTATAGAAAATTTCACATAAAATCCGGATAGATTCACCAAAGGTTGCGGCACCGACGGGCATCACACAAAATTCCTGAATATCGAGGTCATTGCCCGCATGCAGTCCGCCATTGATCAGACAGGCCTGGGGTACCGGCAGCACCCGGGCATCCGGATTTAAATATTTATAGAGTGTTAATCCGCCGGCTGCGGCCGCTGCCACGGCAACCGCCAGGGAGACACCCAGGATGGCGTTGGCACCCAGCTTTGATTTATCCCCGGTTCCATCAAGCTCCAACATTAAATAATCGATGTCATGCTGCCGGGTGGCGTCTAAGCCCCGTAGTTTTGGCAGGAGGATTTCATGGATATTTTGAATCGCCTTGCGCACCCCTTTTCCGCGGTAGCGTGCGTCTCCGTCACGAATTTCGCGGGCTTCATATGAACCCGTGGATGACCCGCAGGGGACATCGGCCTTGCCCCAGAACTTGTGATCGACACAAACATTCACCCGAACCGTGGGCATTCCACGGTTGTCGATGATCTCCAGGGCTTTTATGTCAGTGATGGGATATTTTTTCATGATTTTTAGTAAATTTTTCTTGATTGTAAACTGTCAACAATTTACAATTACGTTTATAC
>JBAVYC010000361.1:0-2088 GCA_049698595.1 Desulfobacterales bacterium
AAGCCCGCCAAATGCTCCGCCCGCAGAACGCGAGGTGTCAGGAAGACGGGTCGCTAAATTCGTACTTAGCTCCGCTTCGCTCCGCAATTGGAATGATGGAACAATGGAATGATGGAATCATGGGTTCTGGAATATTGGAGTGGTGGATTTAGAGTATCATAACGAATATAATTGTATTGATTTTCTCGTAATACTGGCATATTTTCTGGGTGAAAGCAGAAAATGGATGCCTGATGGGCATCATCATAAAATGTAGGTACAACATTTTTTGTATAATAGATCTTTTTCCGCTTTTCATACCCAGTATTCCCTGGCCCAGACCGATTATCCTAAGCCTGGCTTCAAAAACTCTTTTGCATTATATTATTGATTTACAGAAAAGGTTAAATAAGTCGCACCAGGGCGGGCCAACATTCCACTATTCCATCATTCCATGTGGCTTCCTAACTTGGATGGCCATAAAAAACGCCATATTTTCAAAGATTTGTAGAAATTACGAGACGTTCGATTATGTCAAATCTAATCCAAACAGGTGATATCGTCATCGGCCGCGGATCGCCCCTGGTTCTCGTTGCCGGCCCCTGCGTCATCGAGGACTATGAGACGACCCGGGAGATTGCGCGCATTCTCAAGGAGATCACGTCCAAGCTGGAGATCCCTTTTATATTCAAAGCTTCCTATGATAAAGCCAATCGCACATCAATTGCAGCTTTCCGGGGACCCGGGTTAAGTGACGGACTCAGAGTCCTTAAGGAAATTAAAAAAGAGCTCGGCATCCCGATCCTCTCAGACGTACATCGCATCAGCGAGATCCCGGCAGCGGCCCAAATACTGGACATTATTCAGATCCCGGCTTTTTTATGCCGCCAGACCGACGTCATTATCGAAGTGGCTAAAACCGGCAAGCCGGTGAATATCAAAAAAGGACAGTTCCTGGCGCCCTGGGATATGGCCAATGTTGTGGAAAAAATCACCTCTGCCGGAAATCGCCGGATTTTGATAACCGAGCGGGGGACGATGTTTGGTTATAACAACCTGGTTGTGGATTTTCGCGGTTTTATGATTATGCGCAAAATAGGCTATCCGGTAATTTTTGATGCCACCCATAGCGTGCAGCTACCCGGCGGAGCCGGTGCAAGCTCAGGAGGGCAGCGGGAATATGCGCCCGTGCTGGCCAGAGCGGCGGCGGCAGCGGGAGTAGACGGCATTTTCATGGAAGTTCACACTAATCCGGACAAGGCTCTCTGCGACGGTCCCAATTCCTTAAAACTCGATACCATTTCTGAGTTGCTCTCCCAGCTTAAATCAATCCACACCATCGGCAATGGCAGTTGACGTATATATACTCAGATACACCGACTATTGAAATGAAAAATTCTGAATTGTCAGAAAAATTAAAGTCTATCCAGCTCCTGTTGCTGGATGTGGACGGGGTGCTCACCGACGGCGCCATTATTTACGGCCATGACGGCAGCGAAACAAAAATTTTCAATGTGAAAGACGGTCTCGGTTTAAAGCTGGCAATGGCGGCCGGTATCAAAGTCGGCATTGTGACCGGCAGAAAATCCCCGGCCCTTGATCATCGCTGCCGAGACCTCGGTATACGATATTCATTTGCGGGTATTCAGGACAAAGCGGAGGTACTTGAAAAAATTGCCGAACAAACCGGGGTCGCCCCCGAACAAACGGCTTTTATAGGGGATGATCTGCCCGATCTGCCTCTGATGCGACGTGTTGGACTGTCAATTGCCGTTGCTGATGCCAGTAAGACCGTCCTCCAAAATGCGGATTGGACGACCGCGGCGGCAGGGGGATGTGGAGCGGTTAGAGAAGTGTGTGAAGCGCTGCTGAAAGCCCGTGGGGAATGGGAAAAAGTGATCGATCAGTTCTAAGCTTTTTCCGAGACGACGCTTGGAAAAAGTTGTCCCTGAAAGGCTGCAAACACGCTGATAACATCTCGGAATTTCTATCCCGCCTGGGCGGGAGTATTATGATGTTTCTTATGGCCATTTACTTAATCACCGCATGGAATGATGGAATACTGGAATGTTGGAAGATTGGGTCTTAAAAGCGGAAAAAGGTCTATTC
>JBAVYC010000362.1:0-2010 GCA_049698595.1 Desulfobacterales bacterium
GCTATCACGGCTGAAAAAGACTCTATCGTTTTTTATCTGGGTATGAAAGAGGCGGTTGCGGAAAGCCTCGGAAAGGGTCGCATAGATCACATTATTAAAGAGGAAATGGGCCACATCAAGCTGCTCAGCGGTAAACTGACGGCCTACCGAGAGTAGCGATCACTCCTTGTTCCCGCCGTACTCAGCCAGATCTTCGAGACCGCGGCGATCGAGCAAGGTGATTCTTTTCCCGTCGACGCTGATTAAATTTTGGCCGGAAAGCTTGGCAAATACACGCGATAAGGTCTCCGGTATCGTACCCAATGTGCTGGCAAGCTGACCCTTGGAAATTTTTAAGGTGACGACGTCGTCCTTGTTCTGTTCGTCAGCCAGGATTATAAGATAGGATGCCAGCCGCGCCGGCATTTCTTTAAGGGAGAGATTTTCGATTTGAACGGCAAACTGGCGAAGCTTTATAGACATGCTGGCCAGCATATTCAGAGCGAGTGACGGGTTTGCCGCTATCAAATTCACGATTGAATCTCTGGCGAAAAACAGCACCCGGGTCTTGTCAATCGCTTTGGCGTTGGCCGGAAAGTTTTGGCCGGCAAAAACCGGCACTTCACCGAACGGCTGGCCGGGACCGAAAATATGTAAAATCTGCTCCTTGCCTTCTGTGGAAACTTTAAAGACCTTTACGCGGCCTTCCGCAATGACAAAAAAGCCATTGCCTTCATCTCCCTCCGAAAAAATAATTTCACCCTTGTTGATTTTTTTTTCAACAGCGATTTTTTTGATGGCAACAACCTGATCTTCGGGAAGGCCGTTGAAGAGCGGTATGGTGGAAATGATGTTCACAATTTTATCCATAATGCCCTCTTTTTATTTAAATTTTGATTTAAGTCAAGGTAATATTTGAACCAATCAAGTAGGCTGGAAGAAAATCAGGGAGCTAAGCGGCGAAGGTTTACGATTTATAAACGAAAGGATATCACCCATGAAATGTCCCGGGCAAGACACCCAATACTGGCAGACCGGCGCAATTTTCGATGTAAAATGCCCGAAATGCGATCACACCGTGGAATTTTTCAAAGACGACACCTCCCGCAAATGCGGTGCCTGCGGCCACCGGTTTATCAACCCGAATATGGATTTCGGCTGCGCCTCTTATTGTCAGTATGCCGAACAGTGTATCGGGGATTTGCCGCCCGAACTTCTGGCACAAAAGGAGGATTTACTGAAAGATCGCGTCGCCATCGAAATGAAGCGCTATTTCAAGAGCGATTTTAAGAGAATCGGTCACGCCACCCGGGTGGCGCGGTATGCGGAGCGAATCGGAAAACGTGAGGGCGGCAACCTGGCGGTAATTCTGTCCGCGGCCTACCTGCACGATATCGGAATTGTGGAAGCCGAAAAAAAATACCGGAGTACGGCAGCAAAATACCAGGAACTGGAGGGCCCGCCGATTGCCGCGTCGATTCTAATTAAGTTGGGGGCTAAACAAGCGCTGATTGAAGAAGTCCGCGATATCGTAGGGCATCACCATCACCCGAGATCCAATGATACCATAAATTTTAAAGTTGTATACGACGCCGATCTCATCGAAAACATGGACGCAAAGCAGAAAGAAAATCCTGCCGATTCTGCGCAGCTGGCGGAGAGGATTGAAAATTCGTTTCTGACAACCGGCGGCCGCGCGGTTGCGCAAGAAGTTCTGCGGGGATAGCCGGCGGCCCATCTTGCTTAGTGCTTCAATTTGCAATTACAGGAGAATTTAGATAAAAGAGCCTTCGGTTTAAGGGTATCTCGCCGCAAGGCGAAAAAAATCTTTACCCCGTTAAATTTTGAAGAACAGCGAAGTGTACCCCGTGAAACCTGTCCGTCTTTTCGTTTAACTGGGGCGTATTTAACCAGGGCCAATAATCCTGTAAATCCTGCCTAATAAAAAAATTGAAAATTAAGGAGAAATTATGAAAGTTTTACGAAAGGTCATAAAAATTGATGACGAACTGTGCGATGGCTGCGGCAATT
>JBAVYC010000363.1:0-1812 GCA_049698595.1 Desulfobacterales bacterium
TCTTTGGCCTCCGGCCAGGTGAGTTCTCCCCACAAATGACGATGCCGATCTGACTCCTGGTCTTTTTCCTTGCGGGTAACGCTCTGCCCGGCTATATCGATCTCAAAGGCAAAGGTTTGATGCAAACTCGAATCATTCAGGGGATCGAAGGGCTTCCATTTTTTGCCATTGCGGCGCATAGCTCCTTTCGCATATTGCATGAATATCCGCAGCAGGGGCAGCCGTAAATCTACCGGTATGGAATTCATTGGCGAAACCTTGGGATCATAACGCAGATTCAAGACTTCCGGTTGCTCACAGAACATTTTCTTCTGATTTTGCGGCACATCAATCAGCCCCTTTTGTATCAGCATAAATCCTATCTGGCGGACCCCGGCGGCTTCCTGGGTGACACCCTTTTTAATAAATCCGGTCAACGCATTTTCAACTTGAGACGTTCGATAACCACAGTGTGCAGGATCTATATCCAGCGTCAACAGCATACTGACAATTCGGCGACATTTCTCACATTTGCCGCATGGATAGATGCGGTCCGCTTCTTTGTGGGCGGCATGACAGGAGGTTTGATGCTGTTGCAGTTGAGGATATCGCAGTGCCAGAACCTTTTCGATGAGAAGTTCCGACAAAGGTCGCAGGATGGAAAACTGGCTGATCGCCCAGCCTTTGCGCATAAAATAGTTTGTGATGGTTTGATCAAAATAGATGCTTTGATCGAAAAGGCCGTCATAGTGGGAGATACCATGGTACACTCTGCGTACCGAGGTGTCGAACTCATCCCCGATGAGCAATCGGCTGATACCCCGTTTGCGCATCAACGGTAAAGCACCGAACAGGAAAACAGCCACCGTCCACAGCCGGATAGGATACTCATCGGAGCGGAGGGCGGCAAAATCTTTGCGGATAAAGGGCATGCGCTGCAACATCCAGGAAAACAACCGATCGGAGTTTACCCAGACCCGGGCGGTATTGGGTACGTTGTCTTTGAAATGACGATACGCATTAAGTGCTGTAAACCAGTGTCTGCCGGATTCATTGACAAAAATCGGATGAACCTCACGGCCGATCTCGTTGAGCAGGCCATAGCTCAATAAGCTGTCTTTGCCGCCGCTGGAAAGAACACCGTGCTTGTCTCTGTCGGTTGACCAAAGTTGCCACGGAGATTTGGTTTTGGCCTTGGGTGCATCTGGAAATTGTAAGTCCGCGAGTAAATATTTCTGACGCTTTTCAGGAGCCAGGTCGGCCGCAGGCCCTACCAGAAACGGATTGGGCTCCAGGAATTTTTTGACGTAAATCTCCCGGGCCGTGTTTTCCGCCATATCTCTAATAAACCGACGGTCGATGTCATCGTAAAGGCCGTGGAATACCAGAGTGTCACAAAACAGACCGTAGTTCAAGGCCACCTGGGCGGCAATCATGCCGGCCAGATTCCGGGACTCCGGTTCGGCGGGATCAAATACGGTTTCCTCGTAGCTGTAGATAAGCTCCGTTTGTTCCATTTTCCCATTGTAAAACAACCGATAGGGAGCGATCAGTCGTTTGGGTTCCAGCTTTACCGGACCGACTTCCAGACGTTCAAAGACTTTAAGACTTTTGATCGGGTCGTCCGCTGATTTGTTAAGTACATCTTTGTTTTGAATTTTATCTTTGTTGGGCATGGCTTTTATGATTCCTTCAGCTTCGAACTTCATGATTTTCTCCCGGTTAATACCACGACATACCGATCAGGCGGCAATGGTTCCTTCGCATGTTTGTTCATCAAGGCGATCAGGCCTGCAGTTGAGGCCGGCAGCACCTGCAGGCCCTCCTTTTCAC
>JBAVYC010000364.1:0-3490 GCA_049698595.1 Desulfobacterales bacterium
GATTGCCGATGAGCCCACCACGGCGCTGGATGTGACCATCCAGGCTCAGATTCTGTCATTGATGCTGCAGCTGAAAGAAGAGACCGGCACGGCAATTATTATGATCACCCATGATTTGGGGGTGGTCGCTGAAACCTGTGATCGGGTGGCGGTGATGTATGCCGGATTGATTGTGGAGCAGGGTCCGGCACAGGCGATTTTCCATGAACCGTTGCACCCATATACCGAGGGGTTGCTGGCATCACTTCCCGGCCAGCAAAAAGCCGGTGATGAACTCAGGACGATTGAGGGACTGGTACCTGATCTTATCCATCCGCCGTCAGCTTGCCGGTTTCATCCCAGATGCCCGATAGCTCAAGAAATTTGCAGTCGAGACACTCCTGAATTACTTGAAAAGAGTGGCGGCCGAATGGTGGCCTGTCATTTTAGATGAATTTGGATACTGGATGCTCGATGCTGGATACCGGATGCTCGATAATTAAATTCGGAATAGACATAATAAACAAATGGCGTTGATTGAGGCTGTAAACATAAAAAAATATTTTTCCACCCAGGGCGGTCGTTTTGTCAAAGCAGTCGACGATGTGTCTTTTGATGTGGCTGGCGGCGAGACAGTGGGCCTGGTGGGCGAATCCGGCTGCGGCAAATCCACCATCGGTCGAGTTATAATGAATTTGATCGAACCCACTGACGGACAGCTGATGTTCGAGGGTCGCAATATTTTCGAACTGCCGCGGACCAAACGGCGGGCGCTACGCCGAAAAATGGGGATCGTTTTTCAGGACCCCTATTCATCCCTGAATCCCCGCATGAATGTTTTGCAGATTGTGGGTGAGCCCTTGATCGTTCACCAAAAAATAAAAGGGGCGCGACTCAGGGAAGAAGTCGTTAGTCTGATGGAGCAGGTGGGGCTCAAGCCCGGGCAGATCAACCGTTACCCGCACCAGTTTTCGGGGGGGCAACGTCAACGCATCGGCATCGCACGGGCGCTGGCGTTAAGTCCCAAATTTATGATATTGGACGAGCCGACCAGTGCTCTGGATGTGTCGGTCCAGGCCCAGGTGCTCAACTTGATTAAAAAGCTGCAGGCGGCAAAAAACCTGACATACTTGTTTATTACCCATGACCTGAACGTGGTGCGCCATATTGCCGACCGCGTGATGGTGATGTATCTGGGCAAACTGGTTGAAGAAGGAAATGTGGCCGATTTATTCAAACAGCCGATGCATCCGTATACCCGGGCGCTGCTGTCTGCCAATCCAAAAATCGATCCGAGTTTGAGAGGCGAGCGAACACTGCTGGAGGGTGATGTACCGTCCCCGTCCGATCCGCCGCCGGGGTGCAGCTTTCATACCCGCTGCCCTGTTGCTGTAGACGAATGCCGCGAAATAGAACCGGAATTGAGACAAATTGGTGATCGAAAAGTTGCCTGTCATCTTGTTTGAGGAAAAAGGAACTATTCAAAATGGAAGACCTACCGTTTGATAATCTTTCAAATCAACCCGGACAATCTTTGTTGCGGACCCAGGTCTATGAGTATCTGCGCAATGAACTGAAAGCGGAAAATTTAAAGCCCGGCATGTTTATCAGCATGAATCAGATAATGAAAAACCTGGGCATCAGCCGCACACCGCTCCGGGATGCCCTTTTGCAGCTCCAAACCGAAGGCTTTGTAACGTTTCTGCCCCAGAGAGGGATTCGCATCAATGAACTATCGCAGCAGGATATCGAAGATCTTTACGAAATGCTCGGTGCACTGGATTCGCGTGTGTTGCTTGCCGTTTTTGATAAAATCGGTTCCTTTGAAATCAAAAAAATGAAAACACTGAATCAAGAAATGCGAAAGAATATATCAGGAAGCACATTTGCCCGTTATTGGGATTTAAATACGGATTTTCACAATGTCTATCTTAACCTTTCGTCCAATAGGCCGATTTTGAATCAAATTATTATTATCCGCCAAAGGTTATTTGAGTTCGGGAAAAAGGACTGGATTCGCAAAATGCGTGAAATGAACCATGGCGAGCATTTGATCATGATTGAAATGATTGAAAAGGGCGATGCGGTTCAAGCAGCGGATTATATGCGGGATGTGCATTGTGTCATAAATTACTGACAGAAGTCGGGTGACAGAGGACAGAGGTTAGATGACAGATGACAGAGGTCAGAGGTCAGATGACCGAAGACAGATGACGGTTGACAGAAAATAGTATACGGAAGTCAGAAATAGAAAAGCAAAGGCAAATTAACCACGGAAGGCCTCGGATTTTCACAGAAGTAAAAGCACTAAAACCAAAACTCCGTGCTTTTCCGTGAAAATTCAGTGGCGAGAAAATATAGTTATTGGAGGATAAATGTCCAGAAAGCTTGGGGTTGCCGGGATACAGATGCATGTGGTCCCTGGAAAAGACAATACGGAAGCCATGTTGAAAAAGTTGAATACCGTTGCGGACCTTTTTCCCTGGGTGGATATCATATGTTTTAGCGAACTTTGCATGAGCGGCCTGGACATGAATCAGGCCATGCCGATTCCCAATCCGTCGCTGGATCAAATTATTGCTTGGGCTCGGAAGAACAAAAAATGGATTATACCCGGTTCTGCTTATGAGAAAGAAAAAGACAAAATTTATAACACCTCGCTGGTGATCTCACCGAAAGGCAAGATTGTTGCCAAATACCGAAAACTGTTTCCCTGGCGTCCATTGGAAGAAACTGAAGCCGGGGAGGATTTTTGTATTTTTGACATCCCGGGAAAAGGTCGATTCGGGCTGTGCATTTGTTATGACGTCTGGTTTCCCGAAGTAACCAGAAGCCTTGCCTGGATGGGTGCTGAGGCGGTGTTTTGCCCGACGGCAACCTATACCTCGGACCGTGCCCAGGAGATGATCATGGCCCAGGCAAATGCCATATCAAACCAGCTTTACCTTTTTAACATAAATGGCCTTGGCGTCGGCGGTATCGGCCAATCGATCTTTGTTGACCCGGAAGGACGCGTCCTGCAGACTTCCGGTGAATCCGAGATTATCATGACGGAAATTATAGATCTGGACCACACGACGCGCGTCCGGGAATACGGCACCATGGGACAGTGCCAGGTTTGGAAAGCACTGGCAGATTTTAAAGGACGATTTCCAATCTACCAGGAAGATATCCTTAAAGGGGATATCTTTAAATCGATTGGCCCGTTAAAGCTGCATAAAAAGATTGGAAAATAGTTGACACGAAATCACGAAAGTTGAAAACACGAAAATTTTCTTGGCATTTTTTCGTGCTTTCGTGATTAATTTGTCCTTTTAGGTTCCGGTTTATCCGGGGAATAGGTTTGAATAAATGAATAAAATAGAAAAGCAAATTGCTGAAAGGATCGACCAATTCGCTGACGATATTCTCGACTTTACCTGTCGGCTCGTGGCCGAACCAAGTACCCTGGAGAATGAAGCCGCAGTCATGGCAGTAATGGAGAGCGAACTGAACAAGCTTTCTTTTGATC
>JBAVYC010000365.1:0-2934 GCA_049698595.1 Desulfobacterales bacterium
CCTATTCGATAAGTGAGAAATGGACTGACTCCGAAAAAATTCTATGGTACAAACTAAAAGCGACTGAAATAAAGAAAGGTAAATCAGCAGAGGATTATTATTATCTTTCTAAGATTAGCGATTCAGGAAAGAAACTTGAATTTGTTTTCCATGCATCTGATTATCTAAAAGTTATAAACCCTGATAAGCCAACGTACCGGGTTTATTTTCGTCATTAGAATATGGACTACGAAAACAAAATTAAAGTCGTTCCATTTATTTGAATTTGGAATATTGAATTATCATGTTCCTTTAATACTTGGTTCGAAATAATCTGAAAGGACTCTCATGTGGTCACTTAATATCAATGAAGAAAAGAAGCTACTCATATTAAGGATATCTGATACTCTTACATTGAATGAATTATCAGATATTTTGAAGGCAATCTATATAGAAAATGATGGGAAGATTGCTTTTTTCAATAGATTTGTTGACATGACTGATATTAAAGCTATCGAAATAGATTTTGATGCATTTTCTTTTCATATCAATAGATATAGAAGACTAATTAAACCTGACACCCCTGTCAAAATTTCATTATTCATACCGAAAAATTATATTGGGGGATTTCCCCATCTTTACAAATCAATGCTTAGTAATGACCAGTTTAAAATTGAAATTTCAGATTCACTTGAAGAATGTGCTGAATATCTATCTGTTGACAAAAAGTTGTTGGAGGATGCAGTAAAGTAGAGACTGTTGAATTTACCTAATTGAGGTTTCATGCAAAAATATTGATTTATAATATCAACGAAGTCTTCTTATGTTCCATCCTTCAGATGAATAAAAACCTCAAATGAACTAATTCCCACAAGAATAATGGCTAGTGACCATAGGAAAAAATCCCCTCTTAAAGGAATATTTAAATCCCCAAAGATCAGCCATAACATTAGTACTAATCCACCTGATAAATTAATGGCAACAGCACCACCCAATCCTAAACCAACTATTCCATTCTTTTTCCGGTAACATTCAATTGTCAGGGCAATTCCGATTCCAATAAGGACAGCACCCAAGATGGTTGGATAGAAAGAATTATCAACAATAGGAACCCCCATTGTCTCTGCAACAAATGGATATAAGATGCAGAGGATTCCCAATGTATAATTGAAAATGGCATCAACCATCAATATTATGTATGCTTTGTTCATTTTGAAGAAATCCCCATAAAACAAAAAACCCCACCATTGTATCAAATAGCAAGGTTTTACAATATCGGTCATAATCCCCCTGTTCCATTCCAACTCAAAGGATTTTTGCCAATTCAATTAATCTGCTGATTATTTTACATATATTTTATTGAGTGTCAAATTGAAAATCAAATTACGATAAGCCAATCCCTTAATTTGTATACCTTTGATAATCTTTACCGTTTTTTAATCCATCATTATTCCTTCTATCCAAACCCTCTATAACAAAATGCATTCTAAAGGGATAAGGGTAACGTACCGATATTGATTGGTATGGTCACGTAAAACCATACCGTCTATATCATCGGATAGAAATTTAAAAAATAATTTGAAAGATTAATCAACCATACAGAAATTTCCAAGGGGAAGGAATATAAGGTTTTATATTAAATTCGAATGCCAATAAGCCAAGAAAATTGTGCAAAAGGAATGATTAATGGATTACGATGAGAACAGAAATGATTTACGTGAATGGGTAGAATGCAATATTTATGGTCTTAACTATAGTTTGGAAAAGGTAAAATTAATATCATTGATTTCAGAAGTACTAGAAAGATTGCCATCAGAAGATCGGGAAATTCTTATGTACAAACGTGGGGTTCGCTTTATCGCACCAATTACTGTTAATTCTGTAACTGAACAGATTTTTATTGACCCCATTAGCGTAAAAAATGAACAGACTAACCTGTGCAGATGCTCCAAATGTAATGAACCTCATTTGACCGTCAAGAATGGAAGCTATGACATGATGGTTGGGATATGGTTAGTATGTTTGAGTTCTGATATTTTGAAAAGATCAAAAAAGAAGCTCTATATACTATAGCTCATGAACTTGCTAGTGTTTACCTTGAGCTTCCAAAAACAGTTTTTAGTATAGAAGAATTTTCTGAAATAGAGAAAGAAATCGATAAACAGGTAATCAAATGGAATTTTGAATCTAAATTACGGAAAAAACATTTCAATCATATATATGGAGATGGCAGAATACAAAATGAATCTTACCATGATGCAAGATAAAGGAAACAGAGCAGCATCCCGATATAGTTTGTAATATAAAATGTTTGGAGGTTCCTGAATGCCAAAAACCAAAAGATGTGAATTGTGCCGGAATCCATTTGAACCTTTGAATGATGAAGATCATTGTAAAGGGTGCAGTCGGATTAGGGGTGTTCAGAGATTTTTCGATACAGATGTGGAAGGTTTAAAGAATTCTATAGAAAAGTATCCTGAACTGCCGATCACAGATAGCGTTAAATGGAGACAGAAAGACCTGCCTGAAAGAAGGTATTTTCTGTACCCGATAATACCTGAAACTTCCATAACCCTTGTGGCCGGTGAAGATGGTTCGGGGAAAACAATGTTTTGTATGGGTGTAACCGATGCCTTGGCAAAAGGTAAAAACTTCGGGCCGTGGAAAAATATATCAGGAAATCCGATTAAATGCCTTTATTATGAAGGTGAAATGAATTTATCTGATTTCAGGGAAAGACTGATCCAGATGGATACAAATGAAAACTTTTTTGTGTTTTCTGTTGGTCGCAACTACATGGAACCAGATTCTTTCAGTAGGGGTATTCTAACACAGGAAGAATATAGAGAAGCAATTGCAATTGAAATTATCAATAAAGGCATTCAGTTTGTTGTTATTGATTGCTTGGCATCATTAGCACCGGGGATAAATGAAAACATCAAAGCTGAATTTGAT
>JBAVYC010000366.1:0-14113 GCA_049698595.1 Desulfobacterales bacterium
GTTCGGTTCCAGGGATTGTGGGGGGTGCCGTGATCATGGTTAATGCCGACACCGCCGTAGGCAAACTGGACCGTATTGGTTTTGCCCAGCAGGATCATCCCGGCCCGCTTAAGCTGCCGGACCGCATGGGCATCTGCAGCGGCAATATTTTTTTCCAGCAGGCTTGTTCCGGCAGTCGTCGGCAATCCTTTCACGTCAAATAGATCCTTGACGGCGAAAGGAATGCCGTGCAGAATGCCGGGTTCTTTTCCATCTTTTATTTGTCTGTCCGCTGCGGCCGCCTGTTCCAGGGCGCGTTCAGGACACCGCAACCTGAAGGCATTCAGTTGACCATCGAGTGATTCGATACGGTCCAGTAAATATTGCACCAGCTCGGTTGAATTAATATCACCCTTGCGGATACCGTCGGCAAGGTCGGTGATGGTCTGATAATGCAAAGGGGGTCTATCCATTGCTGTATTTCCTTATGCAATTGAAGGTTTCAGGTGCTATGTTTAGGGTTGCGCGTTTCAAAAACAAATAGTTGCATGGCCAAAGTGATGAACGTCGAACATCTCTTTTAAGTTCTACTCCCTTAGTCTGACAAGTTCATCGTACATTTCAATCTCCGGCGCGCCATCCAGCAACGGTTTCAGGGCACCGAATAACTCCTTGAAATAGGGCGTTGAACTATGGGCCTTGAGTGCTGCGGCATCCTGGTACTTTTCATAAAACAGAAAAACAGACGGATCCTGCTGGGCTCGATGGAGTGTATACGTCAGTGTTCCCTGCTCCTGCCCAACCTTGGCAACCATGCCCCGCAGGGCTTCTTCTATTTTTGCTTCTTCACCGGACTTCGCTTTCAGTTTTGCAATAACGATCATTTGTGTCTCCTTTGATTAGAAATTTATAAGATTTGTTTTCGTTGATTTCGTTGAGATGGTTTGGATCGCAAAGATCGTTAGGTTTAGCTGGATTCATTCAGCTCGCAACCCGCAACCCGAACCCCGCAACCCGTAACCCGCAACCCGTAACGCGTCTCATGACCTTTTAGCGAGCATTGCTCCGAGCTGAATAGCTTCGATCATGGATTGCGGATTGGCCCTGCCCTCACCTGCTTTACCGAAAGCAGTTCCGTGATCTAATGAATACCGTTCACTGTCGTACGTCCCATCTCGGGAAACGCCGGTGCGATAAAGCTGACGTCATAGGCCAATACATCCATGAGCGCTTCAGCCTCGGCACCCGGATTGCCGCGCAAGCAGGAATCCATTTTCTTGTATATCCATAATGGTTTTAACTCTGCGAGTCGTTTAGCGACGGATTGGAGGCGCTTGCGAGCGGTCATCATTTCCAGAGCGCGACTGTTGGTGTAGAGCGCAACAGCTTGCCCTGAAGTCAACGCCGCCGCACGGAGCAATTGAAGATAAGACATCAGTACGGTGCTGTCATTAAATGGACAAAACTGTACGCCCGTGTCGGCAGCACCGGTTAAATCATCCGCGATAATGACGATTTGATTCATAAGTTAAAAAATAACTCTGCGTCCTCCGCGTCTCTGCGGTGCAAAAAATTCAAACGGTTGGACCTAATCCATTTTGTGCCGGATTATGGCGCCTTTATCCGCCGATTCCGCCAGACGCGAATACAAGGCCAGATAGCCGCTTTTGAATTTCGGGGCGGGCCGTTGCCACTTGGCCAGCCGGTTTTGGATTTCGATATCCGGGAGGTGCAAGTGCAGCTTTCGTTCGGTGATATCGATGGTAATCTCATCTCCGTTTTCCACGATGGCAAGCGGGCCGCCTTCAGCGGCTTCAGGAGAGATGTGTCCGACAAAGCAACCGTTGTTGGTGCCGGAAAAGCGGCCGTCGGTTATCAGCGCCGTTGTCAGCGCCAATCCCCTGCCGTAAAGGAGTTTCATGGCCTTGTACATCTCGCGCATACCGGGCCCTCCTTTGGGGCCTTCATAGCGTATCACCACCACCTCGCCGGTGATGACCTTGCCCTGCAGGATGGCTTCGTTGGCCGCTTCCTCGGAATCGAAGCAATGCGCCTTGCCCGTGAACATGTGCATGTCCGGCTGAATGGCGGCCGGTTTGGTAACGGCGGTATTGGGTGCTAAATTGCCGTGTAGAACAGCGAGCCCGCCGCCTTTACTCCAGGGATCCTCCATCGTTTTGATAATCGCACGGTTGGGCGCCGCGGCGGCGGCAAGGTTTTCAGCGATGGTCTTGCCGGTAACGGTTAGCGCATCCCCGTGCAGAATGGGAAGCAGCTCCCTCATGACCGCCGATACCCCGCCGGCCTGGTGAAAATCCGGGACATTGGGCGCTGCCGCCGGATTCATTTTAGCGATGTGGGGCGTGCTGCGGCATAGTTTCTCAAAAAGGTCCATGCTAATTTCACAGTCGGCTTCGTATCCGATGGCCGGGATGTGGAGGGCGACATTGGTCGAACCACCGATGGCGGTGCTGAGACGGATGCCGTTTTCGATACCTTTTTGATTAATGATCCGGCGGGCTGTAATACCTGCTTTAACCAGCGCCACGATCTGCCGTCCGGAGCCCTGGGCCACTCGCAGGCGATCGGCATAGGTTGCCGGAATGGTGGCACTTCCGGGCAGCGAGAGTCCCATGGCTTCAGCGACACAGCACATGGTATTGGCCGTTCCCAGAAAAGAGCAGGAACCGCAGGTCGGACCCGCCCCGTTTTCCAGTGTACGGTAAGTGGCCGCATCGATCTTGCCTGCGTTCAGCATCCCCAGGCCTTCCATCACGGAGGTGATATCGGCGGAACGGTCATCGAAGCGGCAGCCGCCTTCCATCGGCCCTCCCACGACGATAATGGCCGGCAAATCCAATCTGGCTGCCGCCATCAACATGGCCGGAACGATCTTGTCACAGGAGCCCAATAGGACGACGGCATCGAGCCGATGGGCCTGCACCATCATTTCAATGTCGTTGGCGATCAGGTCGCGGGTGGGCAGGATATAATGCATGCCTTCATGGCCCTGGGCAATGCCGTCACAGGCGGCAATAACGCCGAATTCCACCGGCGTCCCGCCGGCCTGCCGGATACCCTGCTGCACATATTCGGAGACCTGATTTAAATTGTAGTGCCCCGGCACCACCCGGTTCCAGGAGTTGGCGATACCGATCATAGGACCTTTCAGGTCGTAATCGCTGTATCCCATGGATTTATAAAGTGCGCGGTGCATCGACCACTCCGGTCGTTCGAGTATTTTTCTGCTGCGCCAGTTCATGGTAGCCCCTTTCATTGCCTTAATCGAGTCAAAAACTCGATTAAGATTGTTTGTCGTTAGTTGTTCGTTGTATGTTGTTTCAGACTTCAGAGGTCAGACTTCAGAGGTCAGACGACAGAGGTCAGATGGCAGAGGTCAGACGGCAGAGGTCAGACGGCAGAGGTCAGACGGCAGAAATATTCGATATTTACAGCCACTTAACCAATCAACTAATCAACCAATCAACAATATCTATATTCGTTTTGGCCAGCCCCTAATGCCTTACGCCCTCTACCTCACCTATACCTTAAGCCTTCTATCTTTCATTTTCCAGTATCCAGTATCAATACCGGTTATCTGTGTCAACAGCGATAAGGCTGGAGCTATAATTATGATTAATGTTGAATGAAAATCCGGCTAGTTTAGATTTGTTGGGTTTCGCCCCTTGAGATCATGTTCCGGCAAATGCATAATTTTTGTAGAAGGTTGGGTAGAGGTACGAAACCAACATAAACGATTTTGTTTGGCGCCAAACTGGCGATTATTTGTCTTTAACCCTGAACGTTGAACTCTGAACCTGTTAACGGTTATGCTATTTTTTCATTGACATAACATAATTTTAGCGCTTTAACGTTTACCCATTGTGTGACACTAAAAACTAACTGTGAAAGGAGGAAATGTCCATGAAAAAGCAGGATAACAACATTACCCGCAGGGATTTTATCAAAACCTCGAGCGCCGGTCTGGCAGGTGCCGCAATTCTCACAAGTCCTCTGGGTCCCCTTGTCGGTCGGGCGCTGGCGGCCACCCCGCCGAATCTGGTGGTCGAAAAAGGAGAAACCCTGAATGTCCTCAGGTGGAGCGTTTTTGTGCAAGGCGATAAAGACCTCTGGGAGGCCAATTGCCGCAAGTGGGAAAAGGTCACCGGCTGCAAGGTGGTTAACGAATATATCGGCTGGGAAGACGTCCGGCCCAAGGCCGCCATGTCGGCTGCCGTCGGTGCCGGTCCGGATCTGGTCTCCGGTTGGCACGACGACCCGTGGCTGTATCCCGATAAGTTGCTGGACGTAACCGATGTGGCCGAATACCTTGGCGCCAAATACGGCGGCTGGGAAGATGCCTGCCTTAAATACGGCAAGAAAGACGGCCGCTGGATCGCCATTCCCATGGGTGCTCCCGGACAGCAAATCGTATATCGCAAATCCTGGGTCAATGACGCCGGCTACAGCGAATTTCCCACGACCACGAATGAATTTATCAAGTGCTGCCAGAAACTAAACAGCATGGGGCATCCGGTAGGCTTCGCCCTGGGTCATGCCGTCGGTGACGGCAACAATTTTGCCTACACCTGGCTGTGGTCATACGGGGCCTCGACCGTTGACGCCGACGGCAAGCCGGCCATCGACAGTCCCGAGACGCGAAACGCCCTGGATGGCATGAAAGAATTATACAGCGCCATGATTCCAGGCTGCGCCTCCTGGCAGGACTCCCACAACAACAAGGCCTTTCTGGCCGAACAGATTGCCGCAACCAACAACGGAATCAGCATATATTATGCGCTTAAGAAGGATCCGAAATTGGCGCGGATTACAGAAGACACCTACCACGCTGAACTGCCCATCGGTCCGGTCGGCATACCCACCCAACTGCATCTGTACAACCAGGCCTTTATTTTCAAGCACACGGCCGTTCCCAATGCAGCCAAGCATTTCCTGATGTTCATGCTGGAACAAGAGCAGGCCGAGCCGTGGATGGATGCCATGAGTGGCTATGTAACCCCGGGGCTAAAGGATTATCGTAAGCTGCCCGTGTGGACCCGTGATCCCAAACATACCGCTTACCGTGACTGCGTCAAAAACATGAAGTGGAACGGCTATCCCGGGCCCATCGGGCCCGGCTCGGCCGCAGTTATGGCCGAATATGTGGTAGTCGATATGTTTGCCAACTACTGCACCAGAGGAATGTCCAAGGATGCCGTCATCTCGCGGGCGGAAAAGCAAATCGCCCGGGCATACAGGTAGTGATGCCGGCAAGCATTTAGTAGAAATATGAGGGATGGCCGTTCGTCACGAAAGGGAGGGCCATCCCTCGCTTACCCCTGAGCCCTTAGTCCGTTTTTTCTGACAACATGTTGTAAGAAACTGAAGGTTTCAGGTGTCGGTGTTCAGGTTTCAGCAATTAAAAAATAACGAATAACTCAAAACAGCTATTGGAGGTAAACGGGTGGATGCGATTGCCGCTTCAGAACAGACACGGGAAGCGACCGGCCTGCGTGGGCGCATCTCCCGGGCTCTGGAAAATCCGACCGTCCTTGGGTTGCTGTTCGTAGCACCGGCCGAATTCCTGCTTTTAATCTTCCTGGCATACCCGCTTTTGTTGGGTTTGTGGCTGGGTTTTACCGATACCATCGTGGGCCGGGAGGGAAATTTTATCGGATTCGAGAATTACGCCTGGCTGCTGGAAGACCCCACCTTTTGGTTGACCTGCTTTAACACATTTCTTTACACGCTTGTGGCGGTTATCTT
Organism: Desulfobacterales bacterium; assembly: GCA_049698595.1. Classification (GTDB taxonomy): domain Bacteria; phylum Desulfobacterota; class Desulfobacteria; order Desulfobacterales; family JAFDCJ01; genus JAFDCJ01. Next base: position 5,746 of record JBAVYC010000366.1, read on the forward strand.
CAAGGCGGTATTGGGGATCGGTCTGGCCGTGATTTTGAATCGTGATTTCAAGGGCAAAGGCTTCATGCGAGCCATCGTTCTACTGCCCTGGATTATCCCGACGGCTTTGAGTGCCCTCTGTTTCTGGTGGCTGTATGATTCAACCTTCAGCGGTATTTCATGGTTTTTGATGAAACTGGGAATTATTGATCATTTCATTGACTTTTTAGGAGATCCCTGGAACGCCAGATGGTCATTGATCGCGGCCAATGTATGGCGTGGTGTCCCGTTTTTTACCATCGGTCTGCTGGCAGGACTGCAGACGATCAGCCCGGACCTTTATGAAGCAGCCGAAATAGACGGCGCCGGTGCCTGGAAAAAATTTCGCAAAATTACGCTGCCGCTGCTGACGCCACTTTTAACCATAGTGACCGTATTTTCCACTATCTGGACATTTGCGGATTTCCAGTTGGTCTGGATTATTACCAAGGGCGGACCGGCAGGTGCCACCCACATCTTCGGAACCCTTTCTTATCAGAGAGCTATGCAAGGCGGGCAATTCGGTGAAGGTGCGGCCATTTCCAATTTAATGCTGCCCATTCTTATCACCTGCGTGTTTATCGCTTTTGTTTTTATGAGAAAAGAGGATTAGCTAATGGTAATCGAACGCGTCGGATCAAAAGTGATAAAATTCTATGTGCCCCTGGCGGCCTACCTTATATTTCTTCTGTTTCCTTTTTATTGGATGGTCAATACGGTTTTTAAATCGAATACCGAACTTTACAATCTCGATTTAAATCCTTTCTATATTCATTCACCGACGTTACACAATATTGTCAGACTTTTTACAGAAACAATTTTCCTCAGATGGATGGCCAATACGTTTTTTGTCGCTATTATGGCCACGCTAATCTCACTGGTGGCCAGCCTGCTGGCCGCTTATGCGATTCAAAGACTCCAATTCAAGACATCCGGACCAACGGGTGTGGCAATTTTCTTGGGGTATTTAATCCCCCAAACCATCTTGTTCATCCCGCTGGCCCACATTATTTTCAAGTTGCGGCTGTGGGACTCGCTGTGGGCGCTGGTGTTGACGTACCCGACCTTTCTCATCCCGTTTTGTACCTGGCTGCTGATGGGCTACTTCAAATCCATTCCCAAGGAGATGGAAGAATGCGCCATGATCGACGGTGCCAGCCGGATTAAAATTTTCCGCAGGATCATACTGCCCCTGTGTCTGCCGGGAGTTCTGTCGGCCGGCATTTTTTGTTTCACGCTATCATGGAATGAATATCTTTACGCCCTGGCGTTTATTTCCAGCACCGCTAAAAAGACGGTGCCCATCGGTCTGGTCACCGAACTGGTCCGAGGAGACGTATACCATTGGGGGGCGTTGATGGCCGGTGCTTTATGCGCCTCGGTACCGGTCGCCCTGGTCTACTCTTTTTTTGTCGAACACTATGTCGCCGGCATGACCGGCGCATTGAAGGAGTAAAACACATATGGCAGAAGTACGTTTAGAAAACGTATGCAAGCATTTTGACGACGTCGTGGCGGTCGATGACTTCAACCTGTCCATCCGGGACAAGGAATTTGTGGTCCTGGTGGGGCCCAGCGGCTGCGGCAAAACCACCACGTTGCGGATGATCGCAGGTCTGGAGAGCATCACCAGCGGGGATGTCTACATTGGAGACCGGCTCATCAACAAGCTGCCGGCCAAGGACCGCAACATCGCCATGGTATTTCAGAATTATGCCCTTTATCCCCACATGACCGTGTTCGACAACATGGCTTTTTCCCTCGAAATGCGCAAACGATCTAAGGAAGAGATCAAACAACGCGTACAGGAGGCTGCCGAAATACTCGGCATCCAGGGGCTTTTGCTTCGCAGGCCCAAACAGCTTTCCGGCGGCCAACGACAACGGGTGGCCCTGGGACGTGCGATCGTCAGAAAGCCCGAAGTGTTTCTATTTGACGAACCCCTGTCCAACCTGGATGCCAAGCTCAGGGCTCAGACCCGGCTGGAGTTAAAAAAACTTCATGAGCGGCTAGCCACCACGGCGGTGTATGTGACCCACGATCAAATTGAAGCCATGACCATGGGGGATCGTATCGTGGTCATGCTCGATGGGTTTATTCAGCAGGTCGGCTCACCACTGGAACTCTACGACCGGCCGGCCAATAAGTTTGTGGCCGGGTTTATCGGCAGCCCGGCCATGAATTTATTCGAAGCGGAGTTAAACGGAGCCGGAGATGGGGTTTCCCTGCGGGCCGGCGACTTCACCCTCGACCTGCCGCCTGAAAAGGCGAAATATTTTCAGGATTACGCTGAACAAAAAGTGATCGTGGGCATTCGGCCAGAGGATTTCAAGCAGGCCGACGAACACAGCCCGGGGAAAACCATCCCGGTCACGGTAGAGGTGGTTGAACCCATCGGCAACGAAACCTACGTCAATGTGGCTGCCGGGGATGTGACCTTAACTGCGGCGGTGGGCAGAAGAACAGTTATAAAACCCCACAGTTCTCTCAATCTGGTTCCGATCTTTGATAACATGCATCTTTTCGATATCCGCAGTCAGAAATCAATCCTTAAAAATTGAAGTCGTCAACAAGACAAGTTGCAGCCGTAAAGACCCTGAGCGGGCAGTATTTTTAATAAAACGTACGACCCTGGAAGTTCTTTTTATCAGTGGCGGTCATTTTATGCGCTGAGCCTCTTTTTCCTGCACCTGAACAATTTCTTCCGAGCGGTCGGTCGCCGAGGGCGGTGGCGGTGTGAGCCTGCAAATGTCGGCGTAGAGCTCCGGGCTCATTGGGATGTCCACCGATCGCAGCGCGTCTTCCAGCTGATCAACATTGCGGGCACCGAGAATCGGGGCCGTCACCGCCGGATGATGGGATACCCATGCGACGGCCAGGGAGACCGGATGGTATCCATGTTCTGCGGCAAATTGGGTAAACCGCCGGGTGGTGTCAAACATCCATTCATCACCGTAGCGCTTCTGATACATGTCATCGTCGTTCAAACGGGCGGAGTCCGATTGACGATCCCCGGTGTATTTTCCGGAGAGCATCCCACCGCCCAGCGGATTGTAGGTGATGACCCCGAGATTCTCAGATCGTGCATGGGGCAGAATTTCAACCTCGGCCTGGCGCTTGACCAGATTATACATGGGCTGAATGCAGTCAAAAGCAGTCCAGCCGTTGCAGGCGGATATGCCCAAGGCTTTGGCAATTTGCCAGGCAGCAAAGTTGCTGACACCAGTGTAGCGGACTTTTCCCTGGGCCACCACATCATCCAAAGCCCGCAGGGTGTCTTCGAGGGGGGTATGCTCGTCAAACCGGTGCAGGAAATAAATATCGATGTATTCGGTGTTTAGACGTTTCAGGCTGGCCTCCAAAGATGACATCAGGTGTCGCCGGGACCCTCCCCGGGAATTGGGACCGCTACCCATCGGTGAACCGAATTTGGAATTGACAACGAGTTCGTTGCGGCAATCGGAAATCAGATCGCCTAAAATGCTTTCGGCGCGGCCCTCGCTGTAGACGTTGGCACAGTCAAAAAAATTGATGCCGGCATCCCGGCAGCGCTTAAAAATGTCTTTGGAAGCGGCCTTATCGGCTTCACGGCCAAAGGTCATGGTTCCCATACACAAACTGGACACCTCGATCCCGGTTTTTCCTAAAAAGCAGTATTCCATTTTGAGCTCCCTTCTGCTATATGTTTTTGTTACGTGCGAATTGCTGTTAAGATGAGAAAGATATATTTCAATAAGTTTAATGTATCAATAAAAAATTCGGAGAATTCGCTAACATGTTCGATATAGTTACCTTTGGCGAAGCCATGGTCCGGATGTCACCGCCGAATTTCAAACGACTGGAGCAAACGACCACCCTTGATCTGCACATCGGTGGGGCTGAACTAAATGTGGCCGTCGGAGCCAGCCGGTTCGGTCTGAAAGCTGCATGGGTATCCAAACTGCCCGACAACCCCCTGGGGAGAATGATCGCTAATAAAGCACGCGAACTCGGGGTGGATATCTCGCAGGTTATCTGGCAAAAAGAAGGCCGGGCCGGACTGTATTTTCTTGAATTTGGCGCTTCCCCCCGTGCCAGTTCCGTTCTTTATGATCGTGCAAATTCATCTTTCAGCAGTATCAAACCCGGAGAATTAGATTGGCAAAACATTCTTAAAGATGTTAAATGTCTTCATTTAACCGGGATTACGCCGGCCGTCAGCGAATCGGCAGCGGCGGCAGCCATGGAAGCCTTAAAAGCAGCGAAAGCCTGCGGCTGCAAGGTGAGCCTGGATTTAAATTACCGGGCCAAACTGTGGAGCCGCCAGAAAGCCGGCAAAACCCTGTCATCCATGATGGATTATGTCGATATTCTGATCACTACCCAGGGTGATACGCGCACGATTTTGGACATCACCGCGGACACAGACGAAGCTTTGGCGCAGATATTGCTCGAACGCTATCCGTTTGAGGTTGTGGCTGTCAGCTATCGAGAAGGAGACACGGTATGGCGCTGCACCTGGAGTGCCCTCGCCCAAACCAGGGATAAAGCTTTCAACACCCGGACCTTTGCCATCGATATTGTCGATCAGGTCGGCCGGGGGGACTCCTTTGCTGCTGGGTTTTTATCCGGCTATATCGGAACCGCTGATGTGCAGAAGGCCCTGGATTACGGCGTCGCTTTTGCGGCCCTGAAACACAGTTTTCCCGGAGATTTCAACTGGTGTACAAAAGATGAGGTGGAAGCCCTGCTGGCAGGCACCAAGCCCGGGGTAAACCGATAAAAACAGGTAACTGATGATAAAATTAAATCGCGCCCTGTGCACTGAATGTCAAATCTGCATGATGATCTGCTCGTGGACCCATTTTGGAGAAAACACCACCAAACGCTCCCGAATTTTTGTGGACGCCAAATGGCCTACAGTACCGGCTATCAAAGTGTGTCTGGCGTGTCCAAACCACGAATGCGTCACGGCCTGTCCGCATGAGGCCCTGGCTTGGTAAAACTGGATTCAACTGGATAAAAATCGCTGTGACGGCTGCGGGGCATGTTTAGAGGCCTGTCCGGTAAACGGTGTTCACATGGATTCACAGACCGCCCTGCCACTGATCTGCGACACGTGTGAAGGCCAATTTCAGTGCGTGCAATGGTGTCCTACCAAAGCAGTCCAAATAAAGGAATAGGTATCTATGAAAACCTGGCACGGGTATAGCGGCAAAATACTGGATGTCAACCTTACTTCCGCAACCCTATCGGAAACTGAACTGGACCCTACCTTGGCTAAAGATTATATGGGGGGCAAAGGCTTCGGTGCGAAGATCCTCTATGATGAGTTGCCGCCGCACTGCGATCCTCTCTCGCCGGAAAATATTCTGGTCTTTGCCACCGGACCGCTGACGGGTACTCTGGCGCCTTCCAGCGGACGCTTTGAGGTCTGCACCAAAAGCCCTGCAACCGGTTTGTGGCTGGATGCAAATTGCGGTGGTTTCTTCGGACCCGAACTAAAATTTGCCGGATATGATATGATCATCGTCAGAGGTAAAGCTGCCTCAGCGGTGATGCTGGTCATTGAGGATAACAGATTCCAACTGATGCCGGCCGGTGATCTCTGGGGAGTGGATACCATAACGACGCACAGACAGATAAAAGATACCCTGGGAAAAGAGTTTAGAGTCGCCTGTATCGGCGAGGCGGGAGAAAAAGGCGTTGTTTTTGCCGGAATCATTTCCGAGTACAGAGCGCTGGGCCGGGGCGGCGCCGGTGCGATCATGGGATCTAAAAATTTGAAGGCTATCGCCGTCAGAGGCACCCGGAGCATCGCTATACATGAACCCGATCATTTCATGACGACCTGCCGTGAGGCTTTCAACGAGATTGCCAACAACCCGGATACGGGCGGGGGACGTCAAAAATACGGAACCAATCTGATTTTGTCGTTGATGGATGAGACCGGTATTCATCCGGTGCGAAATTTTCAAAAAGGTAAATTCGCCGGTGCATCACAGGTAAACGAAGACGCTATTGAAGAATATTACGTGCGCAACAAAGCCTGTTTCGGTTGTCCCATTTACTGCAGCAAAATAGCCGAAGTAAAGGAAGGAAAATATAAAGGCAGTTTCACGGAAGGGCCGGAATATGAAAATGTCTGGGCCTTTGGGGCCAATTGTGAAAATGTGGATATCGGGGCCATCATCCAGGCCGAATATCTATGTGATCACTACGGGCTCGACGGAATCACCACCGGCAATGTCATCGGCTTCCTGATGGAGTGTGTTGAAAAAGGGATCTTAAGCGAGACAGACATCGGTTTTCCCATGAACTTCGGCAACGATGAATCCATCATTCAGGCCGTCCATCTTATCGGCCAGCGCAAAGGGCCCGGCAAGCTGTGGGGCCAGGGGGTGAAAAAAATAGGTGAACAGATCAGGGCAACCCGGCATTTTGGCATGCACGTCAAGGGTCTTGAACTGCCGGCCTATGATCCCCGTGGATCGACGGGCATGGCCCTGGCTTATGCCACCAGTGATCGCGGCGGCTGTCATTTGCGATCCTGGCCCATCGGCGATGAACTCCTGGCAACCGAAGACCGCATGGATCTCTCTTCACTAGAATTTAAAGCCGAGCTGGTAAAAACCCAGCAGGACCTATTCGGCATGGTCAACTGCAGCGGTATGTGCCTGTTCGCAACCTTTGCGGTGAATCTGAAACAAATCACCCCCTTTCTGCATTCCGTCACCGGCATCGAGGCCTTTGGCTCCTCTGATGAAGTCATGAAGATCGGTGAAAGAGTCAACAACCTGGTGAGGCTTTTCAATATCCGGGAAGGTCTCACCAAAGACCTGGACACACTTCCAAAGCGCTTTTTCAGTGAGCCGCTCAAAGAGGGACCCTGTCGGGACCGTGTGGTCGAACTGGATCAGCTGATAGAAGAATACTACGACGTGCGCGGATGGGATGAGAGCGGCTTTCCCGAAAAAGATAAATTAGAAGAGTTAGGTATCGATTCCAACTTAAAACTAAAAGTTTAGAGTTAACCGAAAACAATAACCTTTTTTGAGGAGGTCAATAAGATCATGTTTAGACCCGAAGGCGTATACGTGGCAATGCTAACCCCGTTTGATGAGAACGGCTCGATTGATGAGGGGGAATTAAGGCGAATCGTCGACTTTCAAATCGAAGGCGGTGTGCACGGTTTGTTTCCCATAAGCTCGGTGGGAGAATTTATCCATATGAGTCGGGAAGAAAAATTCCGTATGATGGAAATCGTCGTCGACCAAAACAACGGTCGGGTAAAAATCACCCCGGGTGTCGGCACCAGCAACCCGGCCGAATCTATCATTTTGGCTCAAAAGGCGAAGGACCTGCAATGTGATGGGGTCGTTGTGGCCCCCCCCTATTTTTATCCGCTATCCCAGGAAAATATCGAACAGTATTTTGAAACCATTGCCGAGGCTGTCAACATACCCAATATCCTTTATAATATTCCTCTGTTCACCCAGCCCCTGTCTTATGATGTGGTCAAACGCCTGTCCCGCCACAAAAACATCGTCGGGATGAAGGACAGCAGCGGCAGTATGGTCGATTTCATGCATTTTATGGATAAAATCAAAATTGCCGGTGAAGATATTCACATGCTGACGGGAAGAGAAGAAACCCTGTTCCCCTGCCTGATGGTCGGCGGAAAAGGATGTATGACGGCGACATCGGGAATTCTGCCCGAGATCATGGTCGACATCTATGACGCCTGGAAAAAGGGGCAATACGAAGAAGCACGGCAACTGCAGACCTCTATCCTGCTTATTCTGCGCACCATGTTTGCCCTGCCATTCCCCCTGGGATTTAAACTGGCCATGGAAATGCGAGGGTTCAAAATGGGGCCGCCGAAACAGCCTCTGTCGGATGCCGAGCGCTTCAAATATCGCAATTTAAAGACCCGGATAGAAAAAATCATGAAGGGCGTTCTGGAAAAACTCGAGAAAGATCGGCAAGCAACCGCGGCAATCTAGTTTTTATATGGTAGGCGTTACTGGCCACCCCGGTTAAATTCGCTGCGCTCCTCTTCTGCGAAGAATTGAACGGGGCAGGCGGATAAGCACTAACCCGTGCAGAATGAATGTAAGGTTGCGTGTTCTTTAGTGGGTTTGGTGGCTATAATCCTTAGTTGTTGCTTTAATTCGTTTCTTAATCCGCATACCGCGAAACACATAGATTCACTTTTTGAGTTAATACCTTTTGTGGGTCAGCACCTGGAATTTTGCCATATTTCAGATATGCTTTGAGTCTTTTCATATTTAACATCCTGATATTGTTACAGACATATAGCAGATAGTTCCACCAGCCGATAGAGAACAGTGAGAGATGATATCACAAA
>JBAVYC010000367.1:0-3244 GCA_049698595.1 Desulfobacterales bacterium
CCTCCAGACAGCTCATGAATCTTTCTTTCAAATTCATCTCGTTTTCCTCCTTTAGTCAGGTTTCAACTCAAACCGACAGATGATCCTGAATAATCTGCGGGTTTTCTATCAGTTCGGCAGTGGTTGCCACCCCGGCAATTTGGCCTTTGGTACCCATGAGATAATGGCGGCTGGCCACCTTGAGGGCCATCCGGTAGTTTTGTTCCACGACCAGCAGCGTAATGCCTGAATTGACACAAAAATTTTGAACGCACTCCGTGACGGCATCAACCAGCAACGGCGACAATCCCTGTGACGGCTCGTCTAATATGATGATCTTCGGATTGCTGACCAGCGCCCGGCCGATGGCCAGCATCTGCTGTTCGCCACCACTGAGAGTGGCACCGTCCTGCTTGGTTCGATCCGCCAATACCGGAAACTGATCATAAACCCTTGCCAGTGTCCAGGATTTGTCGCCGTTTGCGGGACGAGCGGCCAGCTTGAGATTTTCTTCCACATTCAGGCCCGGGAAAATATGCCGTTCCGCCGGTACATAGGCAACACCCAACTTGGAAACCCGGTGCGCCGGTAATTTGGTGGTGTCCGTTCCGTCAATGGAAATACTGCCGGATCGCGGCGGCGTCAGCCCCATAACCGATCGCAGGGTGGTGGTCTTACCCACGCCGTTGCGCCCTAGAATCGAAACGGTTTCGCCTTCGTCCACATGCATAGACAGGCCCTGAATAACATGGCTCTCACCATAATAGGTGTGGATCTCCTCAATATTCAGAATCATATTTTTCTTTGCCAAGATAGGCCTCTCTGACCAGTGGGTTGGCCCTGATATTTTCAGGCTCTCCTTCAGCAATGATACTGCCGTAGTGCAATACGGTGATGCTGTCGGAAATACTCATCACAAGGTCCATATCGTGTTCAACCAGCACGATCGAAATATCTTCGGCCAGCCCCTTTATCAATTCAGAAATATGGCGCGTTTCAGCCGGGGACATGCCGGCGGTGGGTTCATCTAAAAACAAAATGTTCGGATTGCCGGCCATGGCAATCGCCACCTCCAGTACCCGTTGATCGCCATGGGCCAAGTTTTTGGCGGGCTCAGCGGCCATATCCTGTAATCCCAAACGTTCCAATATGGCCCAGGTTTCCTCGGTAACTTCTCTGAGACTTTTTTTAAGGGAAAATATCTTCAGCGACCCGCCTCTGCGGGCCTGTTTGGCGATCCTGACATTTTCAAATACACTAAGGTTCTGGAAAACGCTCGTAATCTGGAAAGTCCGGCAAATGCCCATTTTGACCAACTCATGGGTGGGCTTATTGGTGATGTCCTGACCCTGGTAGAGAATTTTGCCGGAACTGGCCGGTATCCGCCCGGTGACAATGTTGATAAAGGTGGTTTTCCCGGCACCGTTGGGACCGATGATGGACCTGAGTCCATTTTCTTCTATATTGATGCAAACGCAGTCCGTGGCGGTCACGCCCCCGAAGTGACGGCACAGATCTTCGGTACATAGAAATGCTTCCATATCTCAGTAATTATCCCCTTCGCAGCCGTTTAAAATAGGCACCCAGGCCGACAAATCCGGTCGGCATAAACAATACCAGTAAAATGACCACAATCCCTAAATATATCTCCCAATGTTCCGTCATGGTACTGATATAATCCTGAATATAAATAAAGATAGCGGCCCCCACCAAGGGTCCCCACAATGTGCCCATTCCGCCGAGCAGCACCATCATCAGCACGCCGGCGCCGGCAAAAGCACTCATGGTGGTGGGCCCGATGTAACCTTTGTAAAGTATGAATAAGGCACCCGCGACACCGGCCAGCATACAGGCCAACATCCAGCCGAAAAGTTTGTAGCGGCGGACATTGATACCCACAAAGGCGGCCCGTTCTTCATTTTCCCGAATGGCCTCCAAAACCGCGCCAAACGGAGAATGGATAATCCGGCGGGTAAGAATCAAACAGGTGATGACAATGCCCAGGGTAAAAAGATACATGACCGTGGGATCACCGGAATTGCCGATCTCCCAGCCAAAGAACGTAATGGCTGGATTGGGCATTCCCATGAGGCCGTCATCGCCACCGGTGAGGTCATACCATTTCCAGACGATGGTGTGAAACATCATGCCAAAAGCGAGGGTCAGCAAAGCAAATGCCAACCCGCCGGTACGAACTTGAACCCACCCCACCGGCAAAGCAACCAGAGAGGTAAAAACAACCCCGACCAGACAGGCCAACCACAGGGAGGTCGGCGAAATGTGGATCAGAACAATACCCACCACATAGGCACTGATGCCGAGATAAGCGTTGTGCATAAAAGACAGCAGCCCGGTATAACCGAGGAGCACATCCAAACTCATGGCCAGTAGTCCATAGATGAGCATTTCATTGACCAGACTGATGTAGAATCGATTGGTTATGATAAAGGGAAATGAAGCCAAAGCGGCGATGATCAAAATCATAATCGCAATTTTCAACGCCGAGATGCCCTCTGCCGCATCCGGTATGGTCGCGTGATTAACCATCACTCAAATCTTCCTTCTCCTAGTAGTCCGCGGGGCATAAAAGCGAGGATGACGGCCATCAGCATATAGACGATCACCATTGCCAAATCCGTAATAAAAAACTCTGCCAGGGTCTGAACAGCGCCGATGAGCAGGGCGGCAAAGACAGCGCCTCTTAAACTGCCCAACCCGCCGATCACAATGACCACAAACGAGCTGATCAACATTTCATGGCCCATCAGGGGATCGATGGTGGTCAAAGGCCCTGCGATGGTGCCGGCAATCCCGGCCAGCACACACCCCAGAACAAAGGCCCCGATGTGGACATAATTCATATTGATCCCCAGGCAGGATACCATTTCAGGAATCGTGCTGGCCGCCCGCAGGATCATTCCGATTTTGGTTTTACCTAAAAACAGCATTAAACCCGTCATGGTGGCGGCTATGATAAAGAGCGTTACCAGACGGAAAATCGGGTAATGGGTCCCCAGGATGGGTACCATACCCTGTATAAGGGCCGGCAGTTCAATGAAGCGCGGTTCATTCCCCCATATCTGTTTGATGAGGCCGTCGAGCAGAAACATTAATCCATAGGTGAGAATCAGGGTGTAGATCATGGACCTTTTGCGCATCGGTGCAATGATGGACCTTTCAAGCAGCAACCCCACGGCTGCCACCGCAACCGGTGCAACGATAAGGGCCACGAAATAATTCAGGCCGGTGGTCACCAGGGTATAGC
>JBAVYC010000368.1:0-3824 GCA_049698595.1 Desulfobacterales bacterium
CTAGACCTAAATCAGATAATAGATGGTTGATTTTTATTGCCGCGGCCTCGCTAAAATGTGCTTCTGTCAATCCTTCCGTAAAGCCTCGCGTATAACCTAGCTCAACATGGCTGGCACCGATTTTTGCTATTTCCTGCAAGGCGGTCGTCAGATCATATCCCTCATAGGCCAGAGTGTTAATTGATATTGCCGGGTCCATTTATCCGTCCTTTTTCCTTTTATGAGAATTTATGCTGGTTCAGTCTGCCATCTCTGTTGTCAGGCATATACGTTAGCCGCCAAGGAAATACTTAGGCCTTAAGCTTTTCCACCAGGGCGTCCATCGCCAACGGTGGGCTTTTGAGTACCGGCACAGCGGCGATATCCTGAATGGCCTCTGCTAAATGGCCCATCGATGCCTGGGCCAGAACGATAACCCCGACCTTGCCTTTTAATTCCTGTGCGGCATCCTTAACAATGCGATCGTGGGTTGGCATGTCCCCCCGCAAAAAGCAGTCAAATGCTTCTGAGCTGAGTGTTTGATGGATGGTTACCTGCTTATTGGCTTCGGCCGCTTTTTCTTGAATGAGGTTTACACTTGGCGCCATGGTTGTTTTAGCGGTTGCCATCACCCCGATGTTATCGGATAAAGAAACTGCCTTTTCAGCCATCGGCTCATCAACTTTCATCACCGGAACGCTCACCATTTTCCGGGCGACATCGACACCGGGTGCAATACTGGAGCATGTGACCATGATCATATCGGCGCCGGCTTCTTCGGCCAGCTCAACCTGGCGGCATAAACGTTTTAGGATTGAAGGTGTAAACCGCTCTTCCTGCAGTAAATCCTGAATCAGGCTGTCATCCACGATGTGAAATGTCGATATCCCCGGCAAACGTTCGGCTATCATCGGTTTAAACATGTCTGCGATCGCCACTCCGGTATGCACGAAACCTATTTTTTTGACCATTGAAATCCTCCTTAGGATTTTTAAATTAATCGATTGCCTATCTCCCTTAGGCTTAGTTCTTTAATTGATATATCCCATAATTTTAGGGAGCCACAAGGTAAATTCCGGGAAAATGGCGATAATTAAAATCATGGCATAGATTATAGCCAGGAAAGGCCAGACGTCACTCATGACCTCCTCGATGGTTGTCTGTGCTAAATTACAGGCGATGAACAGACCCAGCGCGACGGGTGGCGTCAGCAATGCGAGTTGTATGATCATGACAACCAGGAGGCCAAAATGGTGCGGATCGATACCGTAAGCAGTGGCGGCCGGCGCAAAAACAGGTACCAACATAATCATGGTGGCGACCCCCTCCAGCACGAATCCGATAATCAGCAGGGCGGTTAATACCAGAAAAAGAAAAAGATACCGATTGGCGGTAAGGTCTTGCAGAAAGGCGGTGATAGCTTCCGGCGCCTGATAAATCGAGAGGGTATAGGTGATGACTTTGGCGCAGCCAAGGACCAAAAAAATCACGGCACTCATAATCGAGCACTCCAGCAGACATTCTTTAATCAGTTTCCACGTAAGTCGCCTTTTGATCACCAGGCCTAAAAACAATCCATAGAATGCGGCGATGGCACCGGCCTCTGTCGGCGTAAAAACCCCCCCCATAATTCCTAACAAAATAATAACGGGGATCAGAAGTCCCCAGAAGGCCCTGATCCCTTGAATAAACACCTGCTTTAAATCGAACCCGGCCTTATTGACAGGATAGTTGCGACGAATGGCATAGAAATGGGTGAGAACCATCATGGCCAACCCCAGGAGAATCCCCGGAATAGCACCGCACATGAAGAGGCCCCCAATAGAGACATCCCCCGGTGCCGCATAGGCATATATAATCATTCCGACACTGGGAGGAATAATCGGCCCGACAACGGACGATGATGCCGTTATGACCGCGCTGAATTTACTGTCGTAGCCGTTTTTTTTCATGGCCGGAATGATCATCGATCCGATGGCGGCAGTGTCCGCCAGTGCTGCCCCGGAAACACCGGCAAAAAACATGCTGGCCACGATATTCGTATGAGCCAGGCCGCCGGGAAATTGCCCTACCATGGAGTCGGAAAAATTAACCAGATCCTGGACGACACCACTTTTTTCAACCAGAAGCCCGGTCAGGATGAAGGCTGTTATGGCCATCAGGGCAAAGGGACTGATACCGCCAAAAATTAAGGTCGGAACGGCCAACATCGACAAATCGTCGGATATGAGGAAAAAGGTGATCCCGGTTATTCCCAGGCTAAAAGCAACCGGCATCCCGATTGAAACAGTGAATGCAAAGCATGAGAGCAGAACGAAAAAAACCGCACTGCTAAAGCCTGAATAATAGGAAATAATGGAGGCTACCAAGCAGGCGAAAGCAACAGCGATGAATCCGATGCTCCAAATTGAATTTTTTCCACTCGCTTTCGCGCTGGATGAACGCTCCTGATTCAACTCCTTTAGGGTGTCAACGAGGTTTCTGGTTAGAAAGATCCCCATTAAGATGCACCCAACCGGAATGCTGAGATAGAACCAGAACATCGATACCTGCCGCATGGTGGGGATGTAGGCCGTCCACTGGTTGGGGAGCAGGATGGATCCATTAATCATGAGGAGGACTAAAAAGGCCAACATACAAATCTGGAATAATAGCTCCAGGCGCAACTGATTGTACCGGCTGAGCTTACGAACGAACAGGTTTATACTGATGTGTCTTTTCGAGTCCAAGGCCAGACTGCTTGCAAAAAAGACCACCACCACCATGAGGTAGCGGGTTAAATCCTCTCCAAACGGGATCCCTGAGTTGAACACATAGCGCAGGACAACATTTACAAAGACTGAGAGGATCAGCACGCCGCAGCATGTCATGGCAACGAAGCGGATACCCTTGCGAAGATTTTTAAGTACCATGTTTGCCTGCATTCACTATTCGTTTTTATATACTTGCTGCTTCCGACAGGTTTGGGTCATATTCCACCAGCCCATCCCCTTTTAAAAGGGATGGGCTGCCGGTTTATTTCAGTCAAATTAGCTTTTCCACTATTGCTGTGCCCAAATAGTCAGATCAATCAGTTCTTTTGTATTCGGACCTAAATCCTTGTTTTTGATTACCGTCGGGTAGACCTTTTCATAGGTCACTTTCCGGAACCGATCGAGTTCCGATTCGGGGATCTCGTTGATTTGCATTCCTGCCTTCTTTAATTTTTCGAGGCATTCCGCGTTGGCCTCAGTCATCTTGGTCCGCTGCCACATCTCGGCTTTTTTGGCAGCCACATCGACCATCAGACGCAAATCCTCAGGTAACATATCATAGTACTTTTTGCTCAATACCAGAATGCCCGGCTCATTCATGTGCTTGGTGAACGAATAGTACTTGTTCATCTCATATACCTTGCCGAGCCAGACGAAGAAAGGCGGGTTTTCCTGACCTTCGACGACCCCCTTTTTCATTGCCTCGAACAATTCAGCCCAGTCAATGTGCATGGGATTAACGCCGACCTCTTTAAAAAATGCTATAACACTGGGGCTTGGCAATACCCGAAGTTTAAATCCGTTTAAATCTTCAAGCTTTTGGATGGGCCTTTTGTCGTTCGTTACGCTTCGAAATCCATTTTTGTACCAGCCCAGATTGTGAAAATTGGCCTCGGCCAGTTTGCTGTCGATATAATTACCAACCGGACCGTCAAGAACCCCGAACATGCTTTCATCACTTTTAAAGATGTAGGCCAGCACGGTCACGCCTATCTCGGGCGTATAGGTCGAAAGCTGAGCCGATCCCGGAATAGCGGCTTCCAACGTGTTGTTGCGGACCATTTCACAGACCTCGCGCGTATTACCCAGGGT
>JBAVYC010000369.1:0-4095 GCA_049698595.1 Desulfobacterales bacterium
TCGATGAAAATGCAAACTGATCAAAATCATCGTTAAATAAAAAGCAGCAAATTTCGCAAAGCGGTAATTTACATTTTTCTCCATTTTTTTCCAAAAGTAAGTCAATCTCCCCATCATCCGGTCTGAACGACCCAATAAGGGAGGCTTCCAACTGCTGGCCATTCACCAATTCAAGAGTCAAGTTTAGTGCCATAACAATTCCCAATTCAATTAACTCAATATTTAATTCAGAACTCCATACAAACAGACGTGTCTTCGAATACTTACATCTTTTGGCGGTGGTCTAATTTTACTATGGAGTTTTATTTTAATTTTAATAGTTCTGCCATGCTCCAGACATTGTTGGTAAGATTTTTAGCCATAAAAAAGGGGGGTGACTGTCCATAGCGTTGGTTGTCAGCATTATGTTAGGCTGTCAAAGATGATAGTACCCAAGAGCGAGATGAGGGGATTTCATGGTTTTCTTGACACTTTGCAAAAATGTAGAGTCGAAGATGGGCGCGGTAGCGTATAGCCCCGTTTCCCATCCCACTCATCAAACCGGCCGCACGGTGCTACCCATACGGCTTTCCGACTGACCTCCCCTTACAAGAATACTCTGAATGTCGATTCAATCCCTCATCCTTAATCATACTATGGGACCTCGTGATGAGGTATTTCAAACATCATTGTCATTCTCCGGTCTGATTTGATTTCAACATTATTTCAGTTTTATAAATCAGATGGCTTGTCATCCACGTATATATCGGTATACATGGAAAAATCTTTACAATTGATTCTCCTCGAATTAGCTTTCCTTACTTAAAGGAGCGGCAATGGTGGCGGAGAGAATCAGAAAGGCGGTCGAAAATCTCGAGATTACAACGAATGGTTTAAATCTTGATGTCACCATAAGTATTGGGGTGACATGTTATCACCCCCTAACCGTCAAAAAAGATAAGTCTGAAATCATATCTGAAGCCGATAATGCCCTGTATAAATCCAAAAACAAAGGCAGAAATAAAACCTGTATTTATAATACCGGATGAAAAACGGATCCAGCGCATCAAGATGTTTCAGGATCTCGCCATATCGCTAGCCAAAAAATCGCTCAACTCAGGTTGCCGTCGTGTTCACATCGCAGCCGGATGATATTTCTTTCAATCGTAATACTCGAGCCCCAGATGAGTAATCAACTCTTCTCCTTTTAAGTGACGCAGCGTATTTTTCAGCTTTTTTAGCTGAATGAAGAGATCGTGCTCCGGATACAGCCCTTCGGCCACCATAGGGCTTTTATAATAAAATGAAAGCCATTCCTGAATACCGCTCATCCCGGCGCGTGCCGCCAAATCCATGAACAGGGCAAGATCCAGCACGAGAGGCGCTGCCAGAATACTATCCCGGCAGAGGAAATCCACTTTTACCTGCATGGGATATCCCAGCCAGCCGAAAATATCGATGTTATCCCAGCCTTCCTTGTTATCCCCTCTGGGCGGATAATAATTAATTCTGACTTTATGGTATAAATCCCGGTATAAATCCGGGTACAAATCCGGCTGTAAAATGTATTCCAGTACACCCAGTTTACTCACTTCCTTCGATTTAAAGGACATGGGCTCATCTAAAACTTCACCGTCGCGGTTTCCGAGAATATTTGTGGAAAACCATCCGGCCACACCCAGCATTCGTGCTTTGAAGGCAGGGGCCAGAACCGTCTTCATTAAGGTTTGGCCGGTTTTAAAATCTTTTCCGCTGACAGGCACCTTATTTTTTTTCGCGAGCTCAAGCAATGCCGGAATGTCAACCGTTAAATTGGGGGCTCCGTTGCCAAACGGGACCCTTTCGCTGAGGGCCGCGTATGCATATATCATGCTCGGTGAAATACCGGGGTCATTTTCCTGCAAACCCTTTTCAAATTTTTCAACTGAGTGATGCACGGGCCCCGGTTGGATATAAACCTCCGTGCTGCCGCACCAAATCATGACCAGACGGGTTAACCGGTGATTCGCCTTGAAATTTTGTAAATCTTTGCGAAGCTGATCGGCAAGATCCATTTTGGTCTTGCCTTTTTTAATGTGCGTCCCCGTGAGACGTTTCACATAGCTCTGATCAAAAACGGCCGGCATTGGCTTCACGTTTTCCAATTCGGTTTTGAGGCCGTCAAGAGTTTGCCTGTCTAATACGCCGGCGGAAACTGCCGCCGCATACATGTCATCTTCGAATATATCCCAGCCTCCGAATACAAGATCCTCAAGTTCGGACAACGGTACAAAATCCCTGATCATGGGAATCCGCCTATCCGTTCGTTTGCCAAGCCTGATGGTGCCCATTTGCGTCAAGGAGCCGATCGGTTTGCCCAAACCTTTGCGAACCGCGTAGACTCCAGCCACAAAAGTTGTCGCGACGGCACCCATGCCCGGGGTCAACACTCCGAGGTTTCCGGCAGCCGGCTTGATCTCAATACCTTTCTTCATACGGTTATTCCTTATTTTTTGTACCATCGTGTCTTCGTAGTTGAATTTTTGCCTTTAACCATAGAAACTTTCTTATTGCAATTTTTTCGAGTTGAGTCAATCGAATGATCCTATTTTCGGCTATTTGGCGGCATCATTTCCGTTGATCGGCCCAAAACCTTCGGCAAACAAAAAGATGGCGGCACAGTATATTTAGAAGCAGATACTATAATAAAATCGGGGTTTTTTCTTGACAAGTGATGGCATTTATTCTTAAAAAATATGGCAAAGACGGTTAAGGGCCATTCGTTGTAAAATACAATTCAAGTTGACAGCAGAACCACGAAGGTTTGAGTGCGATTAGATGATATCCCTGCGTGGCTTTTTTGTTGGCGAAATTTAAACGTTTAATTGAGAGGGTCAATATAATGCACATGGCCGATGCTTTGATATCTCCGGCTGTTGGCGGCACTATGTGGGCGGCTTCGGCCGGGCTGATTGGATATTGCTCCAAGAAGGTCAAGGATGATTTGGATGATACCAGAATTCCGCTTATGGGGGTGGTGGGTGCGTTTATTTTCGCGGCCCAGATGATCAACTTTACCATCCCCGGTACCGGTTCCAGCGGACATCTTGGGGGCGGCATGATTCTGGCCATTCTGCTCGGGCCTTATGCGGGTTTACTGACGATGGCATCAGTGTTGGCCGTCCAAGCGCTGTTTTTCGCGGACGGCGGTCTGATGGCACTGGGATGCAACATCTTTAATCTCGGATTTTTCCCTTGTTTTATTGCCTATCCGCTTATTTTTAAAAAGTTTGCCGGCCCCACGCTCAGTGAGAAGCGGTTGTTTGCGGCGGCCATCGTATCCGCCATTGTGGCACTCCAACTGGGGGCCCTCAGCGTCGTGCTTCAAACCCTGTTTTCCGGGGTAACGGAACTGCCCTTCGACACGTTTGTACTCCTGATGCAACCTATTCATCTGGCGATCGGCATTATCGAGGGTTTGGCAACCTCAGCCGTGGTTCTTTTTGTCTGGAAGGCGCGCCCGGAAATAGTCAAAGCGATGAATACGTCGGCGCCCTCCGGAAAACCTTTCATGCGCAAAGTGATGATCGGACTTTTGGCGGCAGCAGTGGTGACCGGCGGCGTGTTGAGTTGGTTTGCTTCTTCAAATCCGGATGGACTGGAGTGGGCCATATTTAAAACCGCCGGAACAGATGATCTAGCTACTCCTCAGAAGGGTATCCACACCGCGTTGGCCAAGTTTCAGGAGAAAACGGCTTTGCTACCGGATTATGACTTTAAATTAAAAAAAGCCGAGCAGCCGGCAGAGACGCCTCAATCCGAACCGGTTGTGGAAACGGGCAAGACTGTTTCCGGTCTGGTCGGCGGTGCCCTCACCCTGCTTCTGGCCGGGCTACTCGGGTTTGCGCTCAAGCGCCGTAAAAAAAAACCTGAACCTGACAGATAACCCCAAGTCTTCTGGTAGGCGTTCACAGGTTATTGTTAATAACCCTGCCGTGTGGGTACAAAAAGTTGATGTTGCTGGCCAAATCGTAAAGCATTAGAAATGGGAAAACTCGATAAACATTTTTTTGACATCGGTTACATGGACACGCTGTCCGCTCAGCAGACCCCGATTCATCAGCTGGACCCGCGTGC
>JBAVYC010000370.1:0-2331 GCA_049698595.1 Desulfobacterales bacterium
GGTCCGCTGATCAAGGAATTGACCCTCGCAAATCTGAAAACCTACGATGTCGGCCGGCTGAAGCCCGGTACCCGGTATTCGCGCCGCTACCCCGATCAACAGCCTGTTGACGGGGAACGTATTCCAACCCTGGGAGAAGTGATATCACTGTTTAAAGCAAAATGCGATCCGGCGGCACAGCTCTGGATCGAAATCAAGACCAATCCGGAAAAACCGGATCTCACCCCGGCGCCCGGGACTGTTGCCGCTGCGGTGGTGCCGTTTTTGCGAATGCAAAATTTTACCGGACGGGTCCGCATTCTTACTTTTGACTGGCGGGCGCTGGTACATATTCAAAAACTTGCACCGGAAATTCCGACGGTTTATCTTTCCCTTGAGGGCCGGAGCTTGAACAATATCAAAGCGGGTCAACCCGGAGCATCACCCTGGATGGCCGGCCATGATATCGATGATTTCAGCGGTTCGATACCGCAAGCGGTTCAGGCCGCCGGAGGCCGGAACTGGGCTCCTTACTACAAACATCTTACCCTGGGTCTCCTAAATGAGGCCCACGCGCTGGGTATTCAGGTCTTTGTGTGGACGCCGGACAAACCTAGTGACATGTTGCGTCTTATGGAGATGGGAGTTGACGGCATCATCACCAACCGCCCCGATATCCTCAAATCGGTCGTGGGATTACCGTAAAGTTCTTTTGGAAATTAAATCGTTTGTATCCTTTTTATGAGCACATATGGTCTGGATAGACCCTGCCGTTTCTTGACACGTCCGATCCATTCCCTTATCATGTGCTGATTAATTTCCACACAAATCAATCAACTCAATCAACTTAACAAGCCAAGGTGGATGAAAATGCGACAATCCTTATTTATTACCCTTTTGGTGATTGAACTTTTTATGATCGGCTGTACGGCGCCCAAGATCCGGCTTTTCCCAAGCCAGGAGGATCCACTCCAGGAGTTTACCCTTGAAGGCAAGGCAAAGCACAAGGTCCTGGTCATTCCCGTAAGAGGAATCATATCGAATGCACCCAGGGAAGGATTTGTTCGTTCCCGGCCCAGCATGGTGCAGGAAGTCGTCGCCCAACTCAGATTGGCCGAAAAAGATGAAAATGTCAAAGCCGTGATTCTCAAAATCGACTCGCCGGGCGGTTCCGTCACCGCCAGCGATGTTCTTTACAATGAAATTAAAGTTTTCAAAGCGCGTACGGGCGCCACGGTGGTGGTGGCCATGATGGGGTTGACCGCTTCGGGGGGATATTATATTTCCCTGCCGGCCGATTTTATCCTGGCGCATCCCACGACCATTACCGGTTCCATCGGCGTAATCTTCAGGCGGCCGAGGGTCACCGGGCTGATGAACAAAGTGGGCATAGCCATCGAGGTGAATAAATCCGGAAAAAACAAGGACATCGGTTCTCCCTTCCGGGCGGCGACTGCAGAGGAGGAAAAAATATTTCAAGACCTGACCGATCTTCTGGCTGTCAGATTTATCGATTTGGTGGCAAAGCATCGCAAACTCGAACCTGAGGTTATTGCAGAGATTTCCACTGCGCGGGTTTTTCTGGCCGATGAAGCCCTCGAGCTGGGTCTGGTGGACGAAATCGGATATCTAGACAAGGCGGTGCTTCAGGCAAAAATGCTGGCCCGGCTGCCGGAAGATGCCAGGGTGGTGGTCTACCGCCGGACCGAATATCCGGACGACAACCTCTACAACACAGCCACCCGCTATGACGAAGGCCACGGAGATCTCATTTCCCTCGAGCTTCCCGGATCATTGAACCATTTTACCACCGGGTTTTATTATTTATGGCCGGCGGCGGCGATAGACTATGACTGATGACAGAGTTCAGAAGGCAGAGTTCAGAAGGCAGAGAAAAGAGGGCAGAGGACGGATATTGGAATTCGGAAGTGGGAATGTGGAATGATTTTAGATGTGAGTTTTAAGTTGCGCGTTGCTCGTTGTGGGCACGCGTCAAACCAAGGGTATTGTTTTATCCTATATTTCCAGTAACTTAAAAGATCTAACCCGCTCTCGGAGCTTTAACTTCATTACGCCGCCTCGTAACTCGAATCCCATAACTCGCTACTCGCAACATCCAACCCCCAACCCCCAACCCCTAACAAGCCTCCTCCCCATCTATTGCTTGACTTCTAAAACAATATCCTGCTATTGAATTTTATCCTGAGCAAAATTTTATGCAAAAAACGGCGGTTCTTTTTTAAGCAGTGGAGGATCATAAGTGATTTAACCCAATAATAAAGGAGGTTTGAGGATGAAGCGATTAAAACATGCATCCATGATGGCAGTCCTTATTTTAGGTTTAATGGGGAC
>JBAVYC010000371.1:0-10963 GCA_049698595.1 Desulfobacterales bacterium
CCCGTTAACGCCACGAAATCGGAAACGGACAGAGAATATAATGAAGCCCTGGAAATATTCATTGATAATATCGACGTGGTAGAAATTTGTGTGGGAACCCACAATGAATACAGTTGCAAATTGCTAGTTCAATATATGGCTGAAAATAAACTTGTTAACAACCACCCGCACATCTATTTCTCACAGCTTTACGGGATGAGTGAAAATATAAGCTTCAACCTTGCCAATGCCGGATATAACGTTAGCAAATACCTTCCCTTTGGACCGGTAGAATCAACTTTGCCATATCTGGCTAGGCGAGCAGAAGAAAATACGGCAATTGCCGGTCAGATGAGCAAGGAACTTGAAATTATCGTTAAGGAACGTAGACGCAGAAAGTCTGCCCATTAGTTTTTTCGGTGATTCGTCGTTGCTTAGATGCTATTTCATACAGCGCATATCGAATCAAAGTAATACATTGAAATTACAAGCCCTGAAATTTTATTTTTGTGCTTTTTGTGCCTTTTTGCGGCCATGTCAAACTTGAAAATTGAAAAAAATATGAAAATTCTATCGGTTTCAGACGTTGTCAAGCCGAGACTTTTGCAGCATTCCAATTCCGACGCTTTGGCGGATGTCGACCTGATTTTTTCCTGTGGCGACCTTCCGCCGGAATATCTTACCCGTCTGGTCAATTTCTTTAAAGCCCCCCTTTATTATGTGCGCGGCAATCATGACATTCGTTATAACGAGAAACCGCCGGAAGGCTGTCGTGATCTGCACGGCAGGCTGGTAAAAAACAGGGGGATAAGCATTCTGGGCTTAGAAGGGTCTCAATGGTACAATGGTGGTCCTTACCAATACGACGAGCGCCAAATGCGTGCCATCATTCGCAGGCTGCGGCCGACACTCTGGTGGCGCGGAGGGATTGATGTGGTGATCACCCATGCGCCGCCGCGCCATATTCACGACGCGCAAGACCCCTGCCACAAGGGGTTTGAATGCTTTCGCCGATTGATTGAAAAGTACCGGCCGTCCTATTTCATTCACGGACACATCCACCGGGAATTTTCCGATCCCTCCGAGCGGATAACGGTTGTCGATCAAACCAAAGTAGTGAATACCTATGGATATTACCTCCTGGAAATCGAAACTCGCCCGGAAGCTGAATAGCTGCGTGACGTTTCGCAAACAGACCGATGTGCCATCTGAAATTAAAAGCTTCACGGATCAGCAAAAAAAAGAAGCCGCTTTTGACGCCCGCGATCGGGGAATCCGAACGGTGCCGTTGGGCCGGATCGTAGGCAGTGTCGGCCGCTATCAGGATTTTGACAGCCGGTTCAGATTCAAGCACAACATGTCGTCAGAACGACTGCACTGGATCACGGAGGCCATGCGCCAGGGACGGCCGTTAGGACCGGTAAAGCTATATCAGATTAAAGACGACTACTATGTTCTGGATGGGAATCACCGGATTTCAGCGGCCAAGCAATTGAATCATGATGAAATTCTGGCTCACATTTTCGAGTTTATCCCCTCGGAGAATACCCTTCAGAACATCCTTTACCGCGAGCGGGCGGATTTTAGTGACCGCACTCGGCTTCCGAGTGAAATTAACCTGACGGAGGTCAGCCAATATGCTTATTTGCTCGACCAGATAACAGATCACCAGGCAAACATCCAGGCTGCCGAGGGGCCCCCGATTTCCTATGAAAATGCGGCCCTGGATTGGTACAAAGCGATTTACCGTCCCCTTTGCACCATCATCAAACGGGCTCGCTTGATTGATTCTTTTCCCGGACGGACCGTCGCCGATCTTTATGCCTATATTACGCTGCATCACTGGAAAGAAGGCCGCAAACGGTATTACGGTGTCGGCATTGATAAACTCATAACGAAAAACATGGAGGATTTCCGAAAAAAAATGGCTGCCTTAAAAGACGCTGAATATCCTGAAATGAAACGGGGCATAACCGTATTTATCCTGATGAACGTTCAAGCCAAAAAGGAATTTAAGCTCATTGAAAAGCTCTATGAGCTTGCGGAGGTCAGAGAGATCCATTCCGTCCACGGGGATGTGGATCTCCTGGTGAAGGTGGTCCTGACGCGTGATCTGCTCAGTTCGGATGCCGAGATCATCTCCCAGTTCGTCCATGAAAAGGTCCGCCAGCTGCCGGGGGTCAACAGCACCAACACCCTGATCCCCGGTTTATCCAGGATTAAGGAGTCCGAAGCCCCGTAAATACGGCGACTCACGCTCTATGCACGCTTGTTCTGGGACTATCTGCGGATGACTTAAGCCAAATGTGCCGGTGCCTCTCGGAATTAAAACAATTTTTCTAAATTTGGAGGTCGGTGCCTTGCAAAAAACATCGTTGACAATTCAAACAGCCATGGTTATAAAATGAGCAGTTCTTCTTTTAGCGCTGGCACCCGGCTTTCGGGTCACTTCTGAAACCTCGATACTAGTCAACTTTTCGTTTAATCTGCTTTTAAAATGCAGATTCTGTTCTTCATTATTGCCGATAATGTAGTGCCGTCGGGCAGGATGTCGTTGATGGATTCGGCGCGCCGGCGGGACAAGCTTGCAACTTTAGGTACTACATTACTTTGAGGTTAAAACCGATGAGCAATCAAGAAAGCGGTCAAACTGCCGATACGCTGCTGGCTGCCTGGATCAAATCCGCGGCGGATTTTTGGGGTTCAACCCTTCAAAGCTGGTCAAAATACGACACGGCCGGCGACGGTTCATCAGCAGGGGAAAAAAGCCGCACGCGGGAATCCTTTGAAACGGTGTTTAATTCCTGGCAGACACTTTCATCAGTCGCCGGGGATCCCGGCGCCATGGGAGCTTTTTCCAATTTGGGCCGGGCCATGCCGGAAGTGCTGTCGCAAATGGTCCAGGCCAGCTGGAAAAGCTATTTTTATCTCCAGCAACAGTGGCTGGAAAAGGGCAGCAGAATCGGTCAATCGTCCCATGCCTTTAACTTTGACAATCTTGATAAAGAGACCTTCAAAGCCTGGACGGAAATATACGAAAAGGAGTTCCAGCAATTTTTTCACATCCCCCAGCTCGGGCTCACCCGTTTTTATCAGGAAAAATTCAACGCGTCGTTGGACAAACACAACCGCTTTCAGTCCCAGTTTGCCGAGTTTATGCATCTGATCTTTTTGCCGATTGAGAAAACTTTCAAAGTGTTGCAGCAACAGCTTTCAGATCTGGCGCGCGAGGGCAAATTGCCGGAAAACTCTAATGATTATTATAAGTTGTTCATTAAAATTCTGGAAGGGCACTACATGTCTTTGTTCAAATCGCCCGAATACGTATCAACCATGGCCGAGACGCTGGGTGCCCTGGAAGATTTGATGACGGCTCGCAACGCGATTACCCAGGATTTGTTAAAGACCATGGCGGTGCCGACCCAGGATGAGCTCGATGAACTTTACAAAGAGTTATATCAATTGAAGAAAAGGATTAAAATCCTGGAAAAAGAAAAATCCGCACATTAGAGAATTGTTCGCAAAACTTAACACACTCAAGCCGAAAATGCATATCCAGGGAAAGGGGGAATTCAATGGAAAAACCCAAAATCCCAGTTGATTTGATTTTAACCAAATTGGCCGAAGATGCCGAGAAAGCTCAAGCCCGAGCTCAAAAAGCTTCCGATGTTTTGCTCCAGGAGTTGGACACCAGAATCGCCCAAACGCCCTATGAAATTGTCTATGAAGAAGATCGTGTCAAACTGAAACATTATCAGCCGACGAAGCCGGTTACGCTCAAACGGCCGCTGCTCGTGGTATACGCCTTGATCAACCGGGAAACCATGCTCGATCTGCAACCGGGTCGAAGCGTGGTGAATATTTTTCAGGATCACGGTGTCGATTTGTATATGGTCGATTGGGGCTATCCGACCCGCAAGGATAAGTACCTGACCATTGACGACCACGTCAATGGCTATATGGACAATATCGTCGAATTCATTCGCACCAAGCATCAAGTGGACAAGATCAACCTGATGGGAATCTGCATGGGGGGCACCTTCAGCGTCATCTATGCGGCGCTGCATCCCGAAAAGATAAAAAATTTGGTGACCACCGTTACACCCACCAATTTTGATACCGATCAGGGTTTGCTGCACATCTGGATGAAGGAATTGGATGTGGACCGGATGGTGGAGACCTTTGGCAACATGCCGGGTGACTTCATGAATTTTGGATTCCTGCTGCTGAATCCGGCGCGGTTAATGCTCGATAAATATGTCGGCTTTATGGAAAGCATGGACAATAAAGCATTTGTTGAAAATTTTATTCGCATGGAAAAGTGGATATTTGATAGTCCGGATGTTCCCGGGGAAACGTTTCGCCAGTTTGTCAGCGATTGCTATCAGAAGAACCTGTTGATTCAAAGTAAGATGGAGGTCGGCGGAAGACGGGTCGACTTGAAAAATATTACGATGCCGATGTTAAATTTCTACGGCAAGTATGATCATCTGGTGCCCCCGGAGGCCTGCGAGATGCTGACCCGCAAAGCCGGCAGCCGTGATGCCCAAGATGTGTGCCTGGATACCGGTCACATCGGCATCTATGTGAGTTCGAAATGCCAGAGAGAATTTGCGCCGAAGATCGCCGCGTGGCTCAAAAAACGGGATAGAGACGATAAGAAGCGCCGGCCAAAAAAGTCGGCAGCGGGAAAAGTAAAATCCGGTAAAGCCGCAGCAAAAAATAAGCCGACAGCTCGGCAAAGACAAAGTGCCTGACGATCCCAACTGCGAGGAGATACCGTATGACAAAAGAGAAGGATTATTTCAGAACATTCTGCAAGGTGAGCAAAGCCTTCGGATCCACCTTTTCCAAGGAAAAGCTCCTGGATCTCATTGTAGAAAGCGCCATTGAAACGATGGGTGCCAAAGCGGCCTGCCTATTTCTGGCCGACCGGGAAAAAGATATATTTATTCCGACGGCTCAAAAGGGACTTTCGGACAACTATCTGCACGCCAAACCCCTGCGGGCCAAAGCCATCGTGCAGGAGGTATTAAGAGGCGGCTATCTCACCATTCGCGATGCCACCACCGATCCGCGCGTTGACCATCACGATGTCAAAAAGGCCGAAGGCATTGCATCCCTATTGGATGTGCCGGTCATGGTCAGGGGTGAGGTCATCGGCATATTGGCACTCTACACAGCTGCCCCGCGGGATTTTACCACCGAAGAAATCGAATTTCTAACGGCCCTGGCCGAACAAGGCGGTATGGCTATTGAGCGCGCCCGCCTGCTGGAACGGATCCAGAAAAATTCCATGCTCTTTCTGGACTTGGCATCCAACATCAACTCTTCTTTGGATGTTAAGCAGATTCTGCATAATTTGACGGTGGAGATCTGCGAAGCCCTAAGCATGAAAGGGGCTATTATTCGTCTTCTCAATAAAGAGACGGGCAATCTGCAGCGGGTAGCCAGCCATGGGTTGAGCGATGAATTTTTGAATAAGGGACCGGTGTCGGCCGAAAAATCCGTTGCCCAGGCGATGAAGGGCGAAACGATCGTCATCGATGACGTTCAGACGGACAAGCGGATTCAGTACCGCGATGAGGCCATCCGAGAGGGGATTGTTTCCATGCTCGTGGTTCCCATCAAGGCCAAAGAAGACGTCATCGGCATCATGCGGCTTTGCAGCGCCGTCAAACGGGACTATCCCGAAGATATCATCGTGCTGGTCAACGCCCTGGCTCAGACCGGCGGCCTGGCAATCCAAAATGCATCAATGTATTTGGCGCTGCAAGATGATATGAAAGAGCTCAAAAACGATGTTTGGAGTCATCGCACGTGGTTTTGATTGGACTATTTTTCGTCTTTGGCAGCTGCGGTCAGACTTTTCATCAACGTTTCAAACGCGTCACTCTGCTTATTGACCAGGTTCTGTAAAACTTTGACGGTCTCGCCCTGATAGGTTCCCTCTTCAGTCAATAAGCTTCTCAGGATGTTGATGGTCTCCTCTTGGTCGGCAACCTTTTTTTGCAATGCGGCACACTTTTGCTCGAGCGCCTGGTATTTGTCTCGTGGCACGACACCCATCAGATTCAAATAGGCATTGAAGGCGTTGTGAAAGCCGGCCGTCGCGTTCTCCCACGCTTGGGC
Source organism: Desulfobacterales bacterium (assembly GCA_049698595.1). GTDB lineage: Bacteria > Desulfobacterota > Desulfobacteria > Desulfobacterales > JAFDCJ01 > JAFDCJ01. Next base: position 6,112 of record JBAVYC010000371.1, read on the forward strand.
CGAATCCGAGTTTTCCTTGGGGGCATGCTCGAGGCCGTAAATTTTTTTGAACATGGCGGTTAATTCTTCAAATCCGCTAAATCCCTGGTCAATCCATTGATTCAGATCTTCCAGCTGCTTTTGTCCTTTGGCGGCTGCCAGCAGATAATTACCCCAGAATTCTAAAAATTGTTTGTCCATTGGTGATATTTCAGACCTCGTCCCGTTGCTGGATGCTTGATGCTCGATCCTTGATGCTCGATACTGGATCCTTGATACTCGATCCTGGATTCTGGTTACTGATTACTGATTACGGGTCACTGGCCGCTGTTTACGGGTCACTGATTTAACCTTGTTTTCAAGATCCAAATGAAAGCGGACCGGCCCGCGGTAGTTGTCTCCAAAACGGGTATGCAGCGCGCAGGCAGAATCAGGCTGAGACCAGGAAGTTGCAATGGCCCCGTGGCCCTTAGGAAAACAGGTAACTTCGGCCGGGATGTGATCCAGCGGCGCTAGGGCGGCTTCTTTATCCACTAAATCGTCTTTTTCAGCATAGCAGATGAGAAACGGAAGGTTTTTTTCTTTCAGACGCTTGAAATTCAGGTCGCGGCCGAACAGTTTGAAAGGCAGGTTGCCTTGCCGATCCACCGGAACCGTATAAGAATCAAAACTCATTTTGGTTATCGCTTCGGGCAGGTCATTGCGGTCGTAAATTAACCAATTGTTGATAGCGGCGGCTGTTTTGCTGATTTTGGCCGGGCCATCGTTACCGCGGCCAAACATTTTCAAGTCTCGATAAAGTGTAAACAGGGGAGCCTCATTTTCCATACTTTTCAACTTGTAAACCCAGCTCATAACCTTACCGTCCACAACGCGGTTGCCGTTGGGCAACGGTTTGACGGCATAGCCCAGGTCTTTGAAACGCGGCGGCAGGTGCTGCATATACTCCACCAGGGCTTTGCTGCGGGTGCCGTCCATAGGTGCCACACAGGTGACCAAGGCATCCACGAGGTCGTCCAGTTCTCCGGAAAGCAGACCGGTCATAGCTACAAATCCGCCCTGGCAGAAGCCGTTCAGGGTGACGGGCTGCCCGTGTCGTTTTTTAAGGATCTCACAAAACGTGCGGGTATCCAGAGCGTCCTGCTCCCCTGTGAGGGTTTGAACGGCCGGCGTCGTATCGATATCTTTGATAATGCGAATGTAGGTCGGGATCCCCTGGTTGGCGTAGGCATGAACATAGCTTTTGTTTTCACCGGGTAAAAATGCCAGGATGTTGGCCCCCAGAACATAGGGTGGCACGATAAGAACCGGTTTGCCGTTCTCTCTGACACCCTTGCCGTTGGTCGGCAGCACCTGATAGATCAAAAAACGGTCTGTTTCACCGGCTTTGACGTAGCCGCCGTTATCGAAGTGGAAACCGTATTCGGATTTAATAGCGCGAATGGATTTGGGATAGTCGTAAAGAAGGGTTTCCAGCAAGCGGGCCTCATTTTCGGTAAAATCGACAATCGTCTCGCCTTCAAGTTTGAAGACGGTATTCAGCCAGGCCTGCATGGCTTTATTGGTCCTGGCGCCGTGGTAGTCCAGCATGGCGTTCAAACCGCTATGGAACCCCTTTTCGGCTACCTGAAGGTTGAACTGCAAAAGCTCGATATAATCCCTAAGACTGTCGGCAGGCGGATGATGCATGAGTTTTTCTTGTTCGGTGGACAAAAATGCGTCCAACGCGATCCAGAAGGGCTGCATGAAATCATTGTGATATTTGACAAGGGTGCTGCCGTATGCCATCCCGGTTCGCATTTGACCTGCAGCGAGTTGCAGGATCATGCGATGGAACGCCGGTAGATCTTGCCAAAATTTATCAATCGTGTCGTCGGTGGTTTTATTCATTTCTCATCTCCCTGCGCCATCCGGTCTGCCGTCGTCGCGGATTACTTGGATTTTGTGCCTGCAAAAAATCCATCCACCTTTTTATAATTCTCATCGGCGGCTTTTTTAAAATCTTCGTATCCTTTTTTATAGGTGTCAACCCAGTTGCGAACGAGCTTTTTGCCTTCTTCCGGCATCCAGGTCGCCTGCTCTAAAAAGGTGTTGACCATTTTCGCATTTTGTTCCTGAATCGTCAACATCGCAGTAAAACTGTTGTCGAAGGCGGTCTTGTTAAAATCCAACATTTGTTTGAGCATTACATTTGGTTCCATTTTTTCCTCCTAAAATTTGTTTAGCAATTGATTGCGCCGGAATCCGGTCTTGGCGGTAATATAAACGGTTTTTCGATCTTGTCAAGCATATTTTTTTGCGTTGCACAAAAATAAATATTGATGTTATAAGCTTGCCTTTTGGAATTTATATATTATAGTATGCTATAATTACTAAATATATTTTCATTTTAAGAAATAACTATTTGTTTTTTCCGATTAAGATTTTATTTTATATTGCAATGAGACATGAAATAATCTAATGCGAGGACAGCGATGAGCGACATGATCGTGCTTAAAAAATATGCCAACCGGCGGCTTTACGATACCCAACAAAGCGCTTACGTGACGCTCAGCGACGTGGCCGACATCATTCGGTCGGGCAAAACGATCAAAGCCATTGATGCAAAAACCAAAGAAGATGTGACGGCCTTTGTCCTGACCCAGATCATTTTAGATGAGGCCAAGAATAATAACGTTTTGCTGCCGGCCCCGCTGCTGCTGCTGATCATTCGATACGGTGAAAATGTCCTGCATGAATTTTTTGAGAATTACCTCGAACAGACCATCAACGCTTATGTCACATACAAAGGCAAAGCTGATGAACAATTCAAGAAATGGCTGGAAGTGGGGATGGATCTTTCGGAAATGTCGCAGCAATCACTGACGCAACTCAATCCCTTTCAGGCGTTTTTCGATCGATTTCCCGGATCAAAACCACCTTCAAGGGAAAAGGATGAGGACTAATTAAGGTGATTGCAAAGTTGCCTTACATAAAATACTATTTCTCTTCATTTAGCTAGTAATAGAACTTCCGATTAGCGTAATCACTGTTACTCAACAGGAAATCGGCCACCCGGCGGTAGTATTTTTCAAGAATCCGCTGGGAACGGAACAGCCCCATGTGGCCGGCATCGCACAAAAGACGCAGGCGGTTTTGGGCGGGCATCTCGGGTATCAAGTCCAGGTGACCGACAGCCTGCAGGGGCGGGGCAATAGGATCCGCCGTACCCCCCATCGCCCAGATGGGAACCCGGGCCGGGTAGTTTTCAATGGCCACTGCTTTGCGGCCAATTTTGAGACGGCCTCTGATTAGTGCGTTTTGAATAAAAATCTTTTTATAGGTGTCGCGAATAAAGCCGGCCGGAAAATGATGGGCGGTGTTATACCACTGATAAAAAACCATTTGATGTCGGGCGGATTTATTTTCACCGTTTTTTAGATCTGTCAGAAGATTTTTAAAATTTTTAAAATGCTGATCCCAGGCCATCAAGTAAAAACCCAGCACCTGCAAACGGCCGTCGTAAGTCAATCGTCCGGCACCGGGATGATCCTGGCCGATGGTGTGGCCGAAAAAGGTGATCATCTGGTCAATATAGCTTTCACCGGCCTTGCGCGCAAAGTCCGTTAAAATTCCGCTCTCGGCTTCGGTATGCATGGGGGAACCGGCCGAGCCGAAGGTTTTGCCAAGTTCGGGATGCAAAATAAGGGTGCTCAACAGCAGAGGACCCGGTTGACAGATGGCGATCAAATGAGCGGGGTGTCCGGTGCGCACTTTTAAAAGCTCCAGTACCTGACGATATTGGTCGACCTGGCCTTCAAAATTCTCCCGATGGCGATTCTCCTTAACAAAAAGGGGAATGTCCTCGGCACACTTTTGTTCTACCACTGCCATGCGGGTCAATCCGTTATCTCGTAAGAAAAGAGCGACCCGTTCGGCAATATTGGAATGGTGCCCGGCACGCGGGGCAAAGACAACCCCATAGTTCAGGATTCGATGGCGCACATCCGCTGAAATATCGATCACCCGCAGACCGGGCAGGTCGAGCAGAATTTTCGACGGATCGTATTCGACGGTCCAGTCCTGACGAGGGCATTGATTGGTGAACAAATTGAGAAAGTCCAATTCCCCGGCGCGTTTTTGATATAAGCGATTCAGGTTGGTTAACACATTTTCTTTGAATACATCCAGCAGCGACGCCGCACCCTCCTGATAGAGCTTCAGCAGTTTGTCGCTGTTTTGCAGATATCCGGAAGGTAAAAGATGTAAACTTTGACGCGTCAGACCCAGGGTCAACTCCTGCATACTTTTAAAATTGTCAACGCTGGCGGTCACTGTTTGCATCTGAACCTGATTAAATGCCAGTGCAGCTTGCAGCGACATCTGCATTGCTTCAAAGCTTTTAAGCATGTGGGGAAACAAGGTCATTACGGAATCCGGCATTTTTAGGTGCGCTCCTTAGGGATCAGTAAAGAAGCCGGCCCAGCTTCCGGCCCGTAGGGCCTGCAGCCTGGAGGGAGGACCAGATTTTCAATGTTAGAATAAGCAATTTCCATGGGACAGTAAGATTAGAGCAAAAAAGATGCCAAGAGTAAAACCAGAAAGCAGAAAACCTTTTAACAGTTTGTAATTATTTGTATAAATTAAAAAACCGGTAAACGAACTAAGAGACTTAATACAGATAATTGACAAAAAAAGGTGAATCCATGTATATATATTTGGCGCGGGGTGATTTTCATTTCTAAGACGATTTCCAATGTCTTAAAGCCACGCGGGCCGAAAACGGGATTGGAGAGTGTGGGTATGATTCACGGTTGTTGGTTAACAGCGGCCATCATTACTTTTCATCGGAATTCGAAGGCCGGGTTTCAGGTGTAAGTGTTCAGGTGTCAGG
>JBAVYC010000372.1:0-4399 GCA_049698595.1 Desulfobacterales bacterium
GCTGCCGGCCGCGGATCCCCTGCCGGGTCCTACCGGCACGCCGGACTCTTTGGCATAACGAATGAAGTCGGCCACAATCAAAAAGTATCCCGAAAATCCCATTTCTTTGATGACCGAAATTTCGTAATCGAGACGATCACGATAAACCGCTTCATCAAAATGCGGATTCAGACTTTTTACGCGTTCGAGAACACTCACAAACCCTGCACGCACGTTTTGTTCAAAGAGCTCATCCGCAGTCTGCTCGGAACGGGTATCGAACTTTGGAAAATGGTAGGTTTTAAAGTCGAATTCCAAATTGCAGCGCCGGGCAATGTCCACGGTATTGCTGATGGCATCCGGGTAGCTGTTGAATGAGGCGTACATTTCCTCTTTTGATTTAAAATAAAGCTGATCGGTTCGAAATTGCAGCCGATTGGTATCATGAATGGTTTTGCCGGTTTGAATACACAATAATACATCATGGGCGCGCACATCTTCGCGGTCCAGATAATGGCAGTCATTACTGGCCACCAGTGGAATCGACAGCCGTTGGCTCATATCCAAAAGGGCTTCGTTGACCCGCTCCTGGATCTCGATACCGTTGTTTTGCACCTCCAGGTAAAAGCGGTTTTCCCCGAAAATTTCCAGATACTCCTGCGCCGCCGCATCCGCAATCTCCATTCTGCTATCCTGAATCCGCCGCGGAATCTCGCCGTGCAAGCAGGCGGTCATGCCAATCAATCCCTTGCTGTTTTCTCTCAGGATCTGTTTATCGATCCGGGGTTTGTAGTAAAATCCTTCAAGCTGAGCAACCGAGGCCAATTTACACAGGTTGCGGTAACCTTCCTGATTTTCAGCCAGCAGGATTAAATGACAAAGATCCCGGTTGTCTAGCGGTGTTTTGTCGAATCGGGTTCTGGGAGCGACATAAATTTCGATACCGATAACGGGTTTGATGCCGGCCTTGGTCGCTTTTTCATAAAACTCGACGGCGCCGAACATGGTGCCATGATCGGTGGTAGCCACCGAATGCATACCGAATTGGGTGGCGCGTTGCAACAGGTCGTTGATGCGAATGGCACCATCCAAAAGGCTGTACTGGGTGTGCACGTGAAGATGGACAAAATCAGGAATATTGGTGGTTGTCATCGTATAATATGCTTTCGTGGGGGTTACGGGTTATAAGAGCTGAAAGCTCAAAGCTCAAGGCTGAAAGCAAGTGAAGCTCAAAGGGAAAAAGGATATTTCCACGCTCTATTAAAATTTTCTTAGTGAATTTATGAGCCCCTTAATCATCGAGGCAATTTCTATTCCATCTAACTCTAATCCCTTATATTCAGAATCCGTAATCCATTTCACTCTTCTGAAGATTTCAAGAAGTGTCATTGTTTCATAGAGTGAACCCCGTGCAATTTTTTCTTTCAGCCTTGAGCTTTCAGCTTCCTTGCTTTGAGCCTTATTTTTCCTTTCAGCTTTCAGCTCTCTTGCTTTCAGCCTTGAGCTTTGAGCTTCTCTTCCTACTCCAGCCGATAATTCGGCGCCTCTTTGGTAATGATCACATCATGGACGTGGCTTTCGCGCATGCCGGCGGCACTGATCTTTAAAAACCGCGCCTTTTCCCTCAGTTCATCCAGTGTTCGGCAGCCACAGTATCCCATACCGGCTTTCAGGCCGCCAATGAGTTGGAAAATGTTCGCCGAAAGGGAACCCCGGTAAGGCACCCGGCCGACTATACCCTCTGGGACCAGTTTGTCATCTTCTGTTTGCTCACTTTGATAATAACGGTCCTTGCTGCCTTTTTTCATGGCCTCAACTGAGCCCATGCCGCGATACATTTTATAGCTGCGGCCCTGAAAGAAGACCACCTCACCCGGACTCTCTTCGGTTCCGGCTAAAAGTCCGCCGACCATAATACAGTGAGCCCCGGCTCCGATCGCCTTGGTGATATCACCGGAAAATCGGACGCCGCCATCGGCGATCAAAGGAACACCGGTTTTAGCGGCGATTGACCGGCAATTTGTGATTGCGGTCAACTGGGGCACTCCGATGCCGGCAACGATTCGGGTGGTGCAAATGGAGCCGCCGCCGATACCGATCTTCACACCGTCAACGCCTGCATTGACAAGGTCTTCAGCACCTTTGGCCGTGCCAACATTGCCGGCGATCAGCTCAAAGTCGTCAAACGTGCTCTTTAAGCTTTTAACGGCATCGATGACATTCGCCGAATGACCGTGAGATGTATCGATCACAATTGCATCGGCTCCGGCTCTTAATATCGCTTCGGCACGCTCGGTCATATCCGGTCCGACCCCAACAGCAGCTCCCACCCGCAGCCGTCCCAGGGAATCCTTGCACGCATTCGGGTATTTTTTTATTTTTTCAATATCCTTGGTGGTAATCAAGCCCGTCAGGTGGCCCTCTTTGTCCACCACCAGAAGCTTCTCGATGCGGTGCCTGTGCAGCAACTTTTTCGAGTCTTCCAGTGTGATTCCCTCGGAGACGGTTATCAGATTGTCCTTGGTCATCACCTCCGATATCTTTTTTTCCAGATTGGTTTCAAAGCGCAGATCCCGGTTCGTTACGATCCCAACAAGTTGATCGCCACTGGTCACGGGTACCCCGGAAATTCGATAATTTTCCATCAAACTAAGAACCTCACCCACCCTTTGTTCCGGGTGGATGGTAATCGGATCAACAATCATTCCGCTTTCGGATTTTTTAACCTTATCCACTTCCATGGCCTGGCTCTGGATACTCATGTTGCGGTGGATAAAGCCCATGCCGCCTTCCCTGGCCATGGTGATGGCGGCATCCGCCTCGGTAACGGTGTCCATGGCGGCACTGACAATCGGGATATTGAGATTTATGTTTCGGGTCAGACGGGTGCTGACATTGACATCTTTTGGCAATATATCCGAATAATTAGGGACCAGCAGAACGTCATCGAACGAATATGCTTCTTCAAGCGGAATTTTTGGCATTGGAGTCCTCTCTATCGTCTTAATTGTGAATGCTCGGCATTTTACTGAAAACTTCTGGCATCGAATAGCAAATGGTCGTGCCTTTGGCAATCTTTAATTGTAATCTTGACAACATGTAGAGACCATAATAAAGAAAAGGCTTTTTTGTTGCAGCGGCACACGGATAAACATTGCTGAAATGTAAAATACCGGTATTTTTATCTACATAATTATCGTACAATATTGATGTCTAGCACCGGTGTACAATACTGGATATCTGATCAAATCCCGAACTGATAAACTTACTGCCCGGCAGGGGGGTTACCACCCGGACGTTGGCACGGAAGAACTATAGATGCTAATCAATATAAATGCTCATAACCCCCAACCGCGATTCATCGAGAAAGTCGTGGGAATCTTAAAAAGGGGTGGTGTCGTGATCTATCCGACGGATACCAATTACGGTATTGGGTGCGACATAATGAACAAAAAAGCCATTGAAAGGATCTATCAGATAAAACAAAGGAATAAAAGCAAACCATTCAGCTTTATTTGTTCCGGACTCAAGAACATCAGCAATTATGCCAAGGTATCCAATTATGCCTATAAAACCATGAAACGGCTTTTGCCGGGTCCGTATACCTTCATTCTGGAAGGCTCGAAACTGGTTCCCAAAATTATGCTGACCCACCGTAAGACTGCCGGAATTCGGGTACCGAATAATTCAATATGCCTGACCCTGGTAAACGAGCTGGGAAATCCCATCATAACCACCAGTGCAACCATGTCGGATGGTTCGACATTTCATGATGCGTCCCTAATTCACGAATATTTCGGCAACCGCATCGATGCCGTCATTGACGGCAGTATCGTGCCCGGCATACCGTCAAGTGTGATCTCTTTAATCGATGACATACCCGAAGTGATCCGCGAAGGTATGGGAGATGTAGGAATTTTTGAATGATTTATGGGAGTCTCAGGTGCTTCGCTGGTTTTTTCTAACAACATAAGAAATTCTATCTTTTTGATAAACGACAGAGCGCAGCTATTCCTCAACCCTGGCCCAGACCGATCACCAATATGATATACTCATAAGTTAGGTTTGCAATGACCCATAGGCAATACTAATATACAAAAACGCGTCGCACCAGGGCGGGCTTTAGTCACTTCAAACTTTAGGTCACTTAAACGGCGCCAAGAACTTCAGGTTACTTCTAATTTTTCCGCTTTATCTGGGTTCGGCTATAAAAGACTGCCCCGTCACGCTTGGGCGGGACAGGGCAGATATTTGTGAGCCAGCTAGCAGTAGCTGGTAACGTTTATAGAAGGCATCTGATGTATTGGGAGTTTTTTTGATCTTAATCTTCGTTTAATTTCTCCTGGAGATTTTCCCGTAAAATTTCACCAAAGCTGGATGTTGCAGGCCCCATATTGTTGACATAATCGTTAAGAAGGCC
>JBAVYC010000373.1:0-1626 GCA_049698595.1 Desulfobacterales bacterium
ATGGAATCACCTGGACGCGCGCGGTCCACCGGCCAGGCTGTTGTGACAGTGACTACCTCGTCGTCGGATGCATTCAAATTTGCAGGAGCAGCAAATTGCAGGACGATGACAGCAGCTGCCAAGGAAAACAGCAGTGCCGGATAAGATGAGATCCGGTTCATTTTTAATCTTTTAGAAGTCGGAATAGATGAGATCAATATTAAAGTCCCTAAGACTCTAAACTTTTTCCGAGACTACGCCTGGAAAAAGTGGCCCCTGAAGGGCAGCAAGCACGCTGATAATTTAAATAGGTTTCAGGTGTCAGGTTTCGGGTGTCAGGAAGGCGAGTCGCAAAGTCCTGAAACCTGAACACTGACACCTGTCTACGATCCCGTCTGAAGCGAAGCATGAGCGGGGAAACCAATCTTTCCTTACAACATGTTCTCAGAAAAGCCGCGATAAAGGCCTAGTTAAGAGTAATTTTTCACAACTCCAGCTCCCGGCTAGACCGGCATAGCCAAGCGTATACCGCTTGCATATCCCAATTCTCTTGCTTTGTAATCCAGGTGCAGGGATGAAATTTGTTCCAATGGTGGATATATCATGCGTTCTGTTTCACGAGAGTCAAGGGCTTTGAGATATTTTTTGCAGCCGTCACACAGCTCGACCCGGAACTCTTTTTCGCCTTCATTGTAAAAATAATGCTGGGTTTTGCTGTCACGGTTTTCACAATAGGGGCAAAAAACCCTTTGGACCGCCCATGGGTGCCAGCAGAAACTGCAGATCAATGATCGACCCCCGCTACCTTCAAGTATTGACAGTACCGGCGGGCTTCCGCAAATTGGGCAATAACCCTTCAGCCACGGGTCTTCCTTATTTAAATAAGATGAAAGTTGATCGGCGCACACCGACAGGGACGGTTTTAGGCTGTTGTAGGTAATAAAACCAAGGGTGGTGTCGGCGATGTCTAGTTTGTCGGCAATTTTTTCATACAAAGCGTCATCACCATTCAGCAGGCCTGAAAACAGTTCGTCGGGTATTATGACTTTATCCTCTGCTTTCAGGATGGTTGCGGCATCGGCCGCCAGCTCGGGGCTCGCCTCTTTTGCAAGATTGCAGAGGGTGGCAAATAGATTGGCGGATTCAACTTTGTCATAAGCAAAATCTTGGATTTCGATGAGGGGAAACTTCTCCCGCGCCTTGACAGCACGAACATCATCCTGGATTCGAAGCGCTTCGATCTGGAGACGACTATTGCTTTCTTCCTGGGCGACAAAGAGCCGGCCATAAAAACCCAGCATGTCGGAATAGGCCGGCTTGTTATTTATGACTGTTTCAACCGCCCTTTTAACCTGGTCGGATGTGAGGGCAAAATTTATTGGCATAGGATCTCCTTAATTGGTGAATATATCAGAGGACAGAAAACAGAAGTCAGATTACAGATGACAGAGCACGGGTGCCGGAAATCAGATTGCACGGATAGTTAATTTCCGCAACCTGCAGCCCGCAACGTGCAACCCGCAACCCACAACTCACAACCCGCAACCGTCCTTTTACCATATCCTTAGGATATAAAAAAGGGGAGTAGGATTGCGCCTTCTCCCCTTTCGGTTGGAATCTGCGGTTCAGATCGAATCAGCCCATGCG
>JBAVYC010000374.1:0-3745 GCA_049698595.1 Desulfobacterales bacterium
AGGCCCAGCGGGTGGCGCTGGCACGCGCTTTTGTCAAAGATGCACCCATTTTACTGCTGGATGAACCCACCGCCGGTCTGGATGTCGAAAATGAAACGTTGGTTGTCAAGGCCTTGAAGGAATTTTCGCGAGACCGAACGGTGCTGACACTGACCCATCGGCTGGCTAATATCAGACAGGCGGGTCGCATCCTGGTCCTTGACAATGGCGTTGTTGTCGAACAGGGAACTTATTGGGCGTTAATGGCTGCCGGAGGGGTATTCCGTCGACTGGTGGACCGGGAGTAGGGTTTATGGGCTTTGGTTAATCATCAGCGCTGCCGCTGACCGCCGAGACTGCCAATTTGATCGGAAGAGAGATGTCAGCTTTACGGAATTTATCAAAAAGCGAATCTTGAATATCGAATGTCGAAGGAAGGCATTCTATCTATTTTATAAAAAGATTGAGCGCAGCGAAACCATCCTTCGTAATTCTGCGGTTCGATATTCGATATTCTGCGGTTCGCTTTTTAGCTCGGCTGCCAAAGCGGCCAGTTAATTATCAAAAAACCGTTCCAATTTAGCGTAGTTTCATATGTTGAAAAGAACAATGAACATTATCCAATAGGGAGGTAAAAAACGTGTTTAAACGTTGGCGGGAGCTGGTGCCTTTTATGCGCCTGTTTCGCGGTCATTTAAAATGGATGGTCCTGGGCACCCTGTCCGGACTACTGGCGGTGGCTTCGGCGGTGGGACTACTGGCCTTATCGGGCTGGTTTATATCCGCTGCTGCCTATGCCGGTCTGACTGTGACAACTGCACAGCTGTTTAATTTTTTTCATCCCGCCCTCGGGGTTCGATTTTTTGCCATCGGCCGCACTCTAGCGCGATACGTCGAGCGAATCGTGTCTCATGATGCCACGTTCAGGATTTTGCAAAGTCTGAGGCGCTGGTTTTACCACCATCTGGAACCACTGGCCCCGTCCAGTTTGATGAATTTTCGTAGCGGAGACATATTAAACCGGATCGTGGCGGATATCGATGCGTTGGACAATCTCTATTTGCGCGTGGTTTCTCCCAGCGTGATTGCCCTGATCATGTCGACTCTGGTGGTGGGTTTCCTATGGCAGTTTGATCCGGTCATCTCAATGGTGGTGGCTGTGGTTCTGTCGATGGCAGGAATTTGTGTGCCGCTGATAGCGCTGCGACTTGGAGAGGACTGCGGACATGAGTTGACCCAACACCTTTCAGCGTTGCGCATTCATATTGTCGAGGGTCTGCAGGGGATGCCGGAGTTGTTGGTCTTCGGCGCACATCACCGTCACCTTGACGCTGTAAAGCAAAGCAATCGGGCATTGCTGAAAAGCCAGTTGCGCATGAGCCAAATCCGGGGATTGTCCCTGGCGCTGATTACACTGCTTTCCGGACTTGCCGTTCTGGTAAGCCTTTATCTGGCCGTCATCCTGGTGAATCGTGATGCCCTGGATGGCGCCGACATGGCCCTGGTTACGTTAGCCGTCCTGGCATCATTTGAAGCTGTTTTGCCACTGCCGGCCGCTTACCAATATCTCGGGCGTACACGGGAGGCCGGTCGGCGGCTGCTGGAAATCGTATATTCGAAACCCCAGGTGGTTTTCCCCCGTCTGTCCGTTAGCCACCCGCGGCATTTCGGTGTAAGATTTGAAAATGTTTGTTTCCGATACAATCAAAAGGCCGGCTGGACTTTGCGGGATGTCGATTTCCAAATACGCCCGGGCCGGCGTGTCGCAGTGATCGGAGAAACCGGATCGGGGAAATCGACCCTGATTAATCTGCTGGTGCGTTTCTGTGATCCTGCCGCCGGATGCATCCGCCTGGGCGATATGGATGTTCGCGATTTTGCTGAATCAGACCTGCGGCGTCATATTTCAGTCGTCGCCCAGCAACCTCACATGTTTAATGCCACCCTGAGAGAGAACCTGCTGCTGGCGCGGCCCGGTGCCGGCGATGATGAGCTGCTGGCCGCTCTTAAATCCGCCCAATTATTGAATTTTGTAAACTCTCTGCCCGACGGTCTGGGCACCTGGATCGGGGAGACGGCCCAACTTCTATCCGGCGGCCAGACCCGACGGTTGGCCGTTGCCCGGGCCATACTTCACAACGCTTCTCTATGGGTGTTTGATGAACCCACCGAAGGACTTGATCCGGTGACAGAAGGCAGGATGATGGCGGCGATAAAGGCGCTAACAACAGACCGAAGCCTGATGTTGAAGACCCATCGTCTGATTGATCTTCACTGGATGGACTACATAGTCATGTTGCACAAGGGGCGGGTCGTGGCCCAAGGGACTCATCAAGAGTTGCTCAGGGGCAACACCCATTATGCATCCCTACATATGCGAATACTATGATGATGAATATCACGCATAACGTGGCTTTTTACTTAATCCCATTTTTATTCCGTTAGATCAGCTTGTTGGGGAAATTTTAGATTTTGGATTTTAGAATTCGGACTTAAGGTTCGCCTCCGGCAGATCAATTTAATAAAAAATGATAGAGCGAAGCGATACAACAAATCCGCAATCCAAAATCTAAAATTGAGGATTAGGCATTCGTTAATTACTTAATTCTCAATCCTTAAATAATTCTGTGCTGATGTAACGTTCACCGGTGCTGGGAATAATGACCACGATGGTTTTGCCGGCCGAGTCCGGGCGTGCGGCGACCTCGAGAGCGGCCCAGATGGCGGCTCCGGAAGAAATGCCACAAAGAATTCCGTCCAGTTTGGCCGCTTTGCGTGCGGTTTCAAAGGCGTCGTCGTTGGACACCGTCACAATATCGTCGATGAGGGACTGATCCAGCACCTCCGGAATGAATCCGGCCCCGATTCCCTGGATTTTATGGGGTCCTTTCGAACCGCCGGACAAAACCGGAGAATCGGTCGGCTCCACGGCGATGGCCTTAAAAGACGGCTTTCTGGGTTTGATAGCCTGGGCGACACCCGTTATGGTTCCTCCGGTACCGACACCGGCCACCAGAATGTCGACCTGGCCTTCGGTATCCCGCCAGATCTCCGCCGCCGTTGTTTCCCGGTGGACTCTCGGATTTGCAGGATTGGCGAACTGGTTCGGCATGTATGCCTTTTCTTCGGACTCAACGATTTCACGGGCTTTGGCGATGGACCCGTTCATGCCTTCGGTGCCCGGCGTTAATATCAATTCCGCGCCCAGATGCCTGAGCAGACTGCGCCTTTCAGAGCTCATGGTATCGGGCATGGTCAGACAAAGACGATAATTTTTGGCGGCACAAATAAACGCCAGCGCAATTCCCGTATTGCCGCTGGTGGGCTCCACAATCAATGTGCGGTTATCGATCAGTCCCTCGACTTCCGCGGCTTCGATCATCGAAGCCGCGATGCGGTCCTTGATACTGCCGAGGGGATTGAAAAATTCGAGTTTTGCAAATATTTTAGCACCCGGAATTTTATTTGTTCGGTTAAGCCTGACCAACGGTGTGGAGCCGATGGTACTGCCGATGATGGAATGAAATTTCATGGTTGACCTTTCTGCCTACTAAATGACCGCATCAAACATCTCTAAGGCGGATTTTTTGTTTTTCGACTTGTAAATTAATCGCGGGGATTCCAGAATGACTGTGGTTTCCGGCGGAACCGATTGGGTCAGCCAGACGTTGCCGCCGATTACCGAACGGGCACCAATGACCGTGTCGCCACCAAGAATCGTTGCCCCTGCGTATATGATAACGTCATCCTCGATGGTGGGGTGACG
>JBAVYC010000375.1:0-1546 GCA_049698595.1 Desulfobacterales bacterium
CTTTGCCCTTTGCCCTTTGCCCTATGCACTCTTATATTTCGCAATCGCCCTCCCAAACCCGGGCATCGAATTTTTAATCGTGCTATCATCCACGCAAAACGCGATGCGAAAATAGCCGGGTCCGTTAAAACCGCTGCCGGGAACCACCAGAATACGCTCTTCTTTTAGGGTATCCACAAATTCAATATCATCCGGTATCGGGGAGCGCGGGAAGAGGTAAAAGGTTCCGGGCGGCTTGATGAACTCATAGCCAAAGCCTGCCAATCCATCACAGAGTAGATCCCGTTTGCGGGCATATTCTGAAATATCGACACTCAACCCCTGCATACAGGCAACGATACGCTGCATCAAGGCCGGGGCATTGACATAGCCGAGAATTCGATTGGCCACTGTCATGGCCGCCAGAAGGTCTTCTCTGTAAGTCGCGGCCGGATTCACGGCGAGGAATCCGATCCGCTCACCGGGAAGGGAAAGATCTTTGGAATACGAGGTCCCGATGATACTGTTTTTATAAGCCGTAAAAATGCTGGGAACGACAATGCCATCGTAAACGATTTTACGGTAGGGCTCATCCGATAAAAGGTAAATCGTGCGCTTAAATTCTTTGCTCTTTTGCACTAAAATTTTACCGAGCGTCTTAAGGCTTTCTTCGGAATAGACCTGTCCGGTCGGGTTGTTGGGAGAGTTAATTAAAAAGACTTTCGTATTCCCCGTAATCGCTGCTGAAATGGCTTCCGGATCCAACTCGAAATCGGGCTTGGTTGCAACGGTTTTCAGAACACCGCCATGATTGTCGGCATAAAATTTATATTCGACAAAACAGGGAATCGGCGTCAAAACTTCGTCACCGGGATCAAGAACGGCTTTTAAAGTGACATTCAGGGCACCTGAAGCGCCGCAGGTCATGAGCACATCTTTTTCGGTGACCGGTGCCTGTTGCTCTTTAGCAAGGTATTCGGCCACCGAACCGCATACCAATGGATATCCGGCATTGGGCATATAACAATGATCATCCAGCCCACAGGTGCTGACCGTTTCTCTGAGAAGCTCATTGAACCTTTCCGGGGGAGGCACATTCGGATTTCCCAGGCTGAAGTCATAAACGTTTTCTGCCCCGAATTGGCTTTTCAATCTTGCGCCCTCCTCGAACATCTTGCGGATAAAAGAAGAGCCGGCGATAATCTTTTCTATTTTTTTGGAAATGGTCATTGATCGCTCCTCGGGTTGCGGGTTTACAAGGATAACCTTCCTTATTAGCAACACTCGTAAAACGCAAATCTTCTTTTTACCGCTTCTCGAACTCTTTCCACTTATAATCGATAAGTTCCAGAAGAACCCCGTTCATCTTCTTGGGATGAACAAATGCAAACTCGCAATCCCTGAACGGTCGGGCGCCGCCGATAAAGGGGTAATCCTTTTGCTTTAAATCACCCATGGCCTCCCGGGTATTGTCGACATTAAGGCTGATCAGCATAACCCCTTCGCCTCTTTTTTCGATAAATTTGGCAACATCACCATCGGGTGTTGTGGACTCCATCAGCTCAAA
>JBAVYC010000376.1:0-2698 GCA_049698595.1 Desulfobacterales bacterium
GAGAAAATCAATACAATTATATTCGTTTTGATACTCTAAATCCACCACTCCAATATTCCAGAACCCATGATTCCATCATTCCATTGTTCCATCATTCCAATTGCGGAGCGAAGCGGAGCTAAGTTCGCATTTATTTTATAGCCCTGTCCGACAGGGGCTATTGAGGAGGTTCAACGAAATGAAGAAAATAGCTATTTTATTGGTGTCCGTCCTTATTTTGATCAGTGCTGTCGGAGCCCATGAAAACCAGTATGACCAGCGATTATATGATCTGGACCGTGGTAAAGAAACCCATCTGTCCGAAGCCGTTAACCAATTGAAGCAAAATCAAATTATTTTAGTGGGCGAACACCACAGCAATAAAAAGCATCATCAGGCCCAGCTGGGTGTTATCAGGGCGCTTAAAGAAGCAGGTATAAAGGTTGCTGTCGGACTGGAGATGTTCAGAAGTGACAGTCAGCAGGCGCTCGATCGCTGGATCAGCGGCGATATCGGCGAAGAAAAGTTCGAGCAGATATACTATGATAACTGGAATTATCCCTGGTCGGCCTATCATATGATATTCGAGTATGCCAGGGAAGAAAAAATTCCCTTGATTGGGCTCAATGTGTCCCGGGATATCACCCGGCAGGTGTCCCGACAGGGTTTTAAATCCCTGACAGCAGCACAGCGAGGAGAACTTTCTAATATTACCTGCAGGGTCGATAAGGAGTACATGGAGTACATTAAAAATGCCTTTGGCGGCCATGCCCACGGCAATCTCAATTTCAACTATTTCTGTGAAGCCCAGCTGGTATGGGACAATGTGATGGCCATAAATACCCTTAATTATGTGGAAAAATATCCGGATACAATGGTTGTTGTACTGACGGGAACAGGCCACGCCCGCAAGGGTGCCATCCCGCGCCAGATCCGGCAACGCTCCCGCATACCCCATGCGGTTATTTTGCCGGAGGTCAAGGGAATGGTCGACGCCGAAACCATAAGTACTAAAGATGCGGACTATATCATACTGGGTTTGTAAAAATCGATAGTTGTCAGCAGTCTAGGGTTTGTCGCGGTAGGTTAGCAGGGATAAACTCGTAGCGATACCCAAGGGGTCGATTGGACCCAGACGAATACTTGATATGTCGATCTCCGAATTCCAAAAAGAGACGTCGAAACATCCTGACTGCATTCTGAATACAACCAACAACAAACAACGTGCAACAGACAATTAATCGATTGCTGATTCGAAGCAAAACTTGACAAGTGAATTTTGATCTCAATAAGCTCAACCGGGATTTTCTCATGAACTACTGCAGCAACTGTGGTCAACCACTGACTTACCATATCCCGCCGGGCGACGATCGTTCCAGATATTTTTGTGAATCCTGCGGTACCATCCACTATCAGAACCCCACCATGGTGGTCGGATGCATCCCCGAAATAGAAGATAAAATTTTGTTCTGCCGGCGTGCTATCGAACCTTGCTATGGGAAATGGACCTTGCCGGCGGGTTATCTCGAAAACGGCGAGACCGTCTCGGCCGGTGCCCGGCGTGAAACTTTTGAAGAAGCTCGGGCCAGGGTTGAAATATTGGCCCCATATGCGTTATACAATATCTGCTATGTAAACCAGATTTATTTGATGTTTCGTGCGCGTCTGATGGACCACAACTTCAGACCGGGCAGCGAAAGCCTGGAGGTTCGTCTGTTTGCGGAAGCCGAGATACCCTGGGATGAACTAGCATTCCGGGTGATAGAGAAAACCTTGATTCAATATTTCAAAGACCGTGCAACCGGTCTGTTTCCGTTTTACATCGGCAATATTACTAAAAAAATATTATAGACCTCGTTGAATAGTTTACTGGTTGAATCGTTGATTAGATAAATTATAGTCATAATTTCAGAATGTTATGATTGTTGAAACATGAAGTGCCAATTATTTTGCAAATATGGGATAAATCCATATCTGCTACAACCACTTAACCAATCAACTAATCAACCAATCAACGATTCCTATACTCTGAGGTATTCATATGCATTTGCAAACGAAATTGCGAAATAAGATTAGCTTCATTTATGCACTCTTTAGCCTCTTGATTATTTCAATTTTAATTTCCTGCGGCGAAGATCGTGAATCCGCCCAAACAGCACCGGGCACCGCAAATCTCGAAAGCTTCACGTTTTTTGAGCTCGGAACGAATACAAAGTTAACCGATAATATCCGCAAAGACCTTGGTGAAAAACTAGGCCGCGACGCCATCGAGCGTCGCAGCATCCTGGATTTAAACACCAACTATGCAGGGTTTATCAAAAAATATCTCCCCAACATCAATGAACTGAATCGAAAAATAAATTTTCCGCCCGGAGAAAGAGTTGAGCATAACACCGTTAAACTCATGTATCGCTATGCACAAAGAAAAAATACGCCCTTTGATTATGTCGAACTTGTTTTCTCGGAATACACAAAAACACCCTTGCTGATTAAAATCAATTTCCAAATCGATGAAACCGGCATCGTAGAAACGCTCAAAACAAAATACGGCCCGCCGCAAGTCATCGACTGGAAGGAAGAAAATGGTAAATCCATGGTTTGGCGAAAAAACATGGATTTGTTGCTTGTGTCCGAGGTGCCCGACCAGTTCGGCCGTCATGGATATCAAATTGTCATCTATTTCGTTCAGAACTTAAACCGACTCATCGAAATCGAAAAA
>JBAVYC010000377.1:0-2252 GCA_049698595.1 Desulfobacterales bacterium
GCTCCACTTCCTGATACTGGACGCCCATGGGCTCGATGGCCACCACCGGTGCCTTGGCGCAGAAGCCGTGGCAGCCGGTGGCACGGATTTCCACCTGTTTAGAAAGGCCCTGGTTCCTGGTTTCCTCGTTCAAGGCTTCCAGGACACCGGCGGCCCCATAGGCGCGGCAGCCGGTCATGCACACATGGACTTGGGTGCGGCCCTCTTTTTTACGGGATAAGATTTTGTTGCGGAGCCACTCGAGCTGGCCGATGGATGAAAGTTTTTCCATAACTTTAGCTCATTTCTCACTTTTCCGATATTCTCCCAGGACACTGGTCATTTTGGTCGGGGAAAGTCTACCGAAATAATCACGATTGATCATCATGGTCGGTGCCAGAAAACAGGCGCCCAGACAGGCCACGGTTTCCAGGGTGAACTGGTAATCCGGGCTGGTTTCACCCTCTTCGAGCCCGAGCTCCTGCTTCATCAAACGCAGGATGCTGCGGCTGCCCTTGACATGGCAGGCGGTGCCGCGGCAGACCTTGCACACATATTTGCCTTTGGGTTTCAATGAGAAACCGGCATAAAAGGTGATCACCCCCTGGACCTGGGATGGGAACAGGTTGAGCGCCGCGGCGATCGGTTCAATCGTTTCGGGAGGCACATAACCAAAGGTCTCCTGAACATCCTGGAGCAGGGGGATGAGTTGCCATTTTCCAATTTTGTGTCGTTCGATGATGGCATCGAGTTTCGTCAAGTCAATCTCTGGTGGTTGCATGTTGGTGCCTCAGGATTCTGTGTTTGAAAATTTGGATTTTATCAATCTTTTTCACTCTGGGGCTAATGGTCAACCGGCTCAAGGCATAAGGGGCAAGGCACAAGGTAAAAGGATTATTATCTGGTTCGTATCTTTTTTAGACCCTTAACCCTGCGCCTTATACCCTTTACCTTATGCCTTTTTCACCTGCACCTGACATGTCTTCCAGCCCGCTGAGCCCGGTTTCGTCATGTCGGACAGACTCAAGAGGCACATGGCCTCATTGTCGTTAAATCCGGTCGGCACAAAAATATGACCTTGCGGCAATGCCGTTTTCAACCGGATCTTTCTTTCCAGGACGCCAAATCGCGAGCGCACGATAAGGGTATCATCGTCATTTAGATCGAGGTTTGCACCGTCTTGGGGCGAAACTTCCAATTTTCCGGCGAATTCGAATTCCCGAATGCGATCCGATGCCTGGGTTCTGGTACCGCTCCCCAGATGGTAGCGCTGCGATCCAACAATTGCCGTAAACGGATACTCCGGGTCGACCGGGCTATCTTCGGTAGAAATCAAGGGATAAAAGGCAATCAGGCCTTCTGCCCCCCGGACCTTAAAAACGGCCTTGTCGCTGGTCGTTTGGATCCAGCTGTGATCCGGACCGTTCAGCGAGCCGTACATGGGGACGAAATGTCGGATTTCCTGTCTTATTTTTTCAACGGATCCATGCGGATCGGCATCACCCAGCCGGGCTGACAGCAGGTCGAGTATTTGCCAATCCGGTTTTGCCTTGGCCGGGGGCGCCGTTACCGCTTTGAAAGATTGAATTCTGCCTTCTAGATTGGTGACGGAACCTTCTTTTTCACTAATCGCCGCAGCCGGCAGGACGACATCGGCGATCTTAGCCGTTTCGCCGTTGAGAATGTCCTGGACCACGATGAACTCTAAATTTTTAAGCGCATTTTGCACCCTGGCGGATTCCGGCAAAGCGCGCAGGGGGTTTTCACCCATGATGTACAGCGCTTTCAAATTGCCTCGTTCAGCCGCTGCGATCATCTGCACTAAATTGAGCCCGGGATCCGGTGAAATTTTAATCTTCCAGTTTTTTTCCCAATTTTTCCGGGTGGCATTATTGTCGATGGCTTGACGACCGGGGAGCAGATCCGGTACCGCCCCCATATCCATGGCGCCCAGCTGATTGTTTTCTCTGGCGAGGACATAGACGCCCGCCCCGGCACCACCGAGGCTTCCGGTGATCAGGGATAGATTGAGGATCGCACCCAGGGTATGGGATCCATACTTTTGCTGGATGACGCCGTGTCCGACAACGATGGCTATTTTTTTGCCTTTCAAGAGTTCCGCCGTCTCGTTCAGGGCGGCCATTTTCAGCTGGGTCAGGCGGCTGATTTTTTCCATATCCAGGGACGCCAGGCTGTATCGAAACAGGCTGAAGCCCTCGGTGTATTGGTCTAGAAATGAAGAATCGTAGGCCTTTTTTTCATGAAGCAACGCC
>JBAVYC010000378.1:0-9531 GCA_049698595.1 Desulfobacterales bacterium
GCCATGAAAAGTGCTGTGGATGCCTGTGTAAAGGCAGGAATTGGTCTAACCGCTATGAAAACTCAAGCGAAAAAATTCCGCGGAATAGGAGAAGTCGGCAAAGAAACTGAAACGGCTGAAAAACTGACTTAAAAATTTAAGGAAAAGGGATTCACCCTTGAACAGGCCAAGCTTAAAGCAGTTTGGGAGAATACAAACATAGCCAGCATTTGTTCTCATATAACTAATATGACCGTTTTGCAGGCTAATGTGGCAGCTGCATTAAGTAAAACCAAACTATCCTTTGAAGACCAAAGGCTTTTAGAGCAATATGCTCGGGAAACTGCTTCTCATTATTGTGCCGGTTGTGCACACAATTGTGAATCGGCAATAAATAATGAAGCGCCTATCAGTGATGTAATGCGTTATTTGATGTATAGCCGGTGCTATGGGGAACCTGAAAGAGCCATATCAGCTTTCAAAGAATTGCCTTCAAGAGTTCGTAGTCGGCTGGGCAATATTAATTACAAAGAAGCAGAACGAAAATGTCCGCAGGGGTTGCATATCTGTCGGCTTATGCGAGAAGCCGTTATAGAATTGGCTTGATAATGTCGGTTTGTGTGCAAATATTAATCGGTTGATTATGGATACCTGCTATTATGAAATAATACCAGTAGCTTAAAGTTCAAGATACTCAAAAGATATCTGGAAGCAGATGATCGGCTTAAATCGGCTTGATTGTCATTTAACACCGACCAATCTGTTCTTAAAAATTAATCCCGCCTCAAAATCCAACCATAATCGTCTGATGAGGTCCAAACTAAAAGGATTTTCTGACTTCTTGGGAAAATGGACGAACAGATTTAAGATTAGCTAAACAAATACATAATACAATCAGGGCATTGGTATGATTTGACTAAGGCAGGTTGTGTGCGAAGATAGTTGGGTGCTTGGTCCTCTGCAGCTTGCGCAGTACGCTTGGTCTTTTAATTCCACACTCCCCATTCCGCATTCACACATTTAATGTTTCACCCTTTCTGGGTACCACCACCGCAAAACCGTTCTTCCTTAAATTGTCGGCAAATGCAAGGGTTTGATCTTCTTCTCCATGAACCAGGGCGATGCGCTTTACCTTCAAATTGGATTCCTGCAGAAACCGTCGCATTTCATCTTTATCCGCATGCGCACTGAATCCACCCAGTTTGACCACCCGGGCCTTGAGTGGATATTCTTTGTTCATAAATCTCAGCAGCGGCGCCTTACCCTTTCGGCCGGATTTTTCATATTCTTCACCCTGTTCAAGAATACGCCGTCCCAAGGTGTGTTGTGCCATGTAGCCGACGATGAGAATGGTATTTTTTGAATTGTGAATTTTATACCGCAGGTGATGCAGGATGCGCCCGGCTTCACACATACCGGATGCCGACACCACAATATGGGGGGTTTCATCCCGGTTAAGCGCCATGGATTCCTGAACGGATCCGACAAAATTGACCTGGTCGAACTGAAAGGGGTTTTCACCCTGCTGAAGAAATGCCTGGTGGGTCTCCTGGTCGTAGACTTCGGGGTGCTCTGCAAAAACCCGGGTAATCTTGGTGGCCAGAGGGCTGTCGACGTACACCGGAAAGCGCGGCACTTCATTCTCATTGTATAACTCGTGCAGCACGTACAGCAGTTCCTGGGTGCGGCCAAAGGCAAAGGAAGGAATTAAAATCGTTCCGCCACGATCATAAGTGTCCTCCAGCACCTGTTTGAGCCTGGGCTTTAAGTCCACCACCGGCTCATGCAGCCGGTCCCCGTAGGTGCTCTCCATGATCAGCAAATCGACCTCCCGATCCTGTTCATCAAAATTCAGGGTCGGATCCTTTATGATCGGTTTATCGAATCTGCCCATATCGCCCGTAAAGCCGATGGTAAAATTACGGCCGTTATCGCGGACCCGTATCAGGGCGAAGGCCGAGCCCAGAATGTGACCGGCATCATATAACGTGCAGGTCATCTCTTGTCCGATAGATACGGGATGACGGTAGGGATACCCATCGAAAAAGGACAGGGCTTCCTGGGCATCCGCAACGGTGTATAAAGGACTGACGCCTTCCAGATGATACCTGTTTATCAACTCATTGACGGTTTCGACATCAGGTTTGCGGCCGTTTTTCTTCAAAATTTTTATTAACTGGTCGGTTCCTTTTTTCGACCTTTTCTTTGCTTTCATCGATGTTTCCATCATTTGCAGGGCGGAGCGAACGGTTTTATAATTCAGGTAATCGGCATCCGATTCCTGGATATGGGCCGAGTCGAGCAGGAGATATTAGCAGGCTGCCGCTGTTGCCCGGGTGCATATAATGCGGCCGGCAAAATCATGTTTGGTCAGCAGCGGCAGGCGGCCGGAATGATCGATATGGGCGTGGGAAAGCACCACATTGGTCAATATCCGGGGATCAAACGGTATGACAGCGTTCTTTTCCCTCGTTTCTTTGCGGCGCCCTTGAAACATGCCGCAATCCAGCAGAATGCGATCATGTTCAGTGGTTAAAAGATGCATCGAACCGGTGACTTCTCGAACAGCGCCGTAAAATGTAATGTTCATATCACATATCCATCCAATTTAAGGTCCCTGAATCCCAATCAAAAACACCATCGCCATCCGTATCGATCGCAACAGAACAGGTCAATTGATCCCGTGCGCTTAATTCAGCTTTGGTATTCTTATCCCCTTGAATCACGAATAGACCGGATGTGGGCCAGTCATCTTCATCATGCACAATGAAAGGCTCGGTCGTGGTTAAGTTCACGAAGCCATGATCCGGATGATAAAATCTGCCGAAAATCTCTATTTCAATATAACCGGCGTATTCGGTGATATTCATGGAGTAGTCTTTTATCCAATAAACCCGCCCGGATTCGCTGTCTTTACTGTGGGCCGTGAAGGTTGCAGTTATCGGCTGGTGCAATAAATCTATCGATATTTCACCATCCAATGTGATGGCGCCGTCTGTCAGGGTGGCAAAAGAAAAATGAGCTGTTAAAATATCACCGGTTCCTACCTCATAGGTTCCATCGATATCCGTCTCTCCCGAAATGGTAATCCCATGATCACAATAATTATCAAAGGCAAAACTGCCGTCAAAACTCCCAAATTCAGCAATAAAATCAATTGAATATGACAGCCGGCCGCCACAATCACCCTGCAAAGTACCGCTCCTGGTCTCAACCGCCGGTTTAAACAAGGAAACTACTTTAGAAGCTTTTTCAACCTGTTGAAGCGAGTCCTGCAAAACCAGAGGCAATCTTAATGGTCGAAAGGCGCCAATCCGGGTCGCCATTGAATCTTGATTAAATCCTGCCCTTGCAGCTTCAAAACGCGTGATGCCGGCGGCAAAAGCGCCACCCGACAGGTTTTTGGCATTGGCTGAATCGATAACGGCCTGGGTAGTTCTACCGGCAAAGGCAGTTTCAGTGTCGATTTCATCGGGGTCTTTCTCCCTGTCGATGTCACCGGAAGTAAATACGAGAACGCATCCTCCATAGGTGAACGGTAGTGACATCGCAAGGATAATAAAAAAGATTATGAGTTTATTGCGGCTCATCATATTACCCCTTATAAAGCATGTGGAAATTAATCAAATAGTGGTTTAGGCCGCCGGGATCGGCGGCTCAAATTCAATTCCCAGTAAACTTTGCAATGCTTTTTTAACAGCCTTCTTATCACTATCGATTAACATGCCGATTTTTTTAATAATCAATCGACTGTCGAGCGTAAAGAGTTTCATGCGAACCTTTGACGGTGCCGTCAATCCTGAGCGGCGAATACCCTTAATCGTAGTATCCAGCGGCCAATCCGGATTTTTTTGGCTGGTTATCATTGCCAGCACCGCATGACCACTCGACTCATTAAATTTTAAATCGTCTGACAAAATCAATGCCGGTCGGCGTTTAGCCGCCTTTCTATCCGTAAATGGAAATGGGACGACGACGACCTCAAAAGGCTTATAAGCCACGGTATGCCTCCTCGTCGTTCTCAGAAAGCCACTCGGATGCAAGCGTTCCCTCTAATGCTCTGGTGAACTCAAAGTCAATGGGGGTTGCCTTTCTAAGGAAAACTTTTTTGTCTGCTGTGACCTCGAAGGCTACTGAGTCGCCGGGATGAAGATCGAGAATACCTCTAATCTTTTCCGGTATAGTCGTTTGGCATTTCGTCGTTAGCTTGCTGGCAATTACGGGCTCCATATTCGGATTGCCTTTCTTTAAGTTTTTAATTTTCCCGATTTGTATTACGTCATTACCGTATTACAAGCTTTTTATTTTGTCAATATTGTATTCAAAACAATCCGTGAAAAAAATTGGTTCCTTTTATATTTCACTTTTTATTGGAAACGAGGTATGAATCCACCACAGCATTGCCAAAAAAATGCTGAGACTCATAAAAATACGGATCTATAACCCAAAAGAAGATAATCCATCGTTGTCGCTTTCAATTTCAATTAATTTCGGAGTACTGGAGTATTGGCCTCCGGCTCGTAGAGCCTACGGCTCGGAGAGAGTAATGACGAAAGGATTGATGTCTTTGTTTTTCAACACTCCAGCACTCCAAAGCCGAGACTTTCAAGAACTTTTGGCAACTTTTAAATTGCCTTTTTACTGGTGTAATCATTTTAAGATATTGAAATTTATTTATAATGCATCCAATTAACCTTAAACGGTGAACCCTGAACCTTTGAACACAGGAAAAAAAAATATACTAATTGCGGGCTTAAGCGGATTGCTATTGACGGCAGCCTTTCCCAAAATCGGACTGGACTGGCTGGCCTGGTTTGCACTTGTCCCGCTTTTATACACCCTGAAAGATCAACCCGCCGGCGCCGGTTTTCGGCTGGGGTTTATCACCGGTCTGGTTCATTTTCTCACGCTGCTATATTGGCTGGTTCCCGTGATGCGAACCTACGGGTATTTGCCGGCATATTTGAGTGTATTGATCTTGTTGCTCTTGGCCGCATTTCTGGCCCTCTTTGTGGCATCATTCGCAGCAATCTTGGCCAAAGTCGGGAAGAATTCAGTCCGGTGTCTGGTAATGATTCCGTTGTTATGGGTGGCACTGGAATATTTGCGCTCCTTTTTATTCTCCGGGTTTCCCTGGGAATTATTGGGATACTCCCAGTTTAACCGTTTGCAACTCATTCAGATTTCAGATATATTGGGTGTGTATGGTCTGTCGGCTTTAATTGCCTTTGTCAATGGGGCTGTTTTTATCACCCTGCTATATCTCACAAAAAGGAGGTGGCTGGACGCAGAGATTACCAAACGCCTGGTAACGGGCGCAGTCATTGCTTTAATCCTGGGAATCGCTCTGAGTTGGTCATACGGCCATTGGCGTCTGAAAACGATCGATCATTTAATTGAAATCTCTCCCAAAACCCGCGTTGCCGTTGTTCAGGGCAATATCGACCAGGCCGTAAAGTGGGACCC
The DNA here is from genome assembly GCA_049698595.1 of Desulfobacterales bacterium. Lineage (GTDB taxonomy): Bacteria > Desulfobacterota > Desulfobacteria > Desulfobacterales > JAFDCJ01 > JAFDCJ01. Next base: position 5,446 of record JBAVYC010000378.1, read on the forward strand.
TGCCTTTCAAATAGATACCGTCAAAAAATACAATCGCTTATCCGCATCGATAACAAAACAGCGGCCGAACCTTATTGTATGGCCGGAGTCGGCCACACCGTTTTACTTTTTATACGATATCAAACCGACGGAATTGGTATTTGAGGGAATCCGGCAAACCACGGCCGACTACCTGATCGGCAGTCCTTCTTTTACGCAAACCGGAGATGTGGTGAGGTACTTCAACAGTGCCTATTTGATCAGCCCGCTGACAAAACATATGAGTAAATATGATAAGACCCATCTGGTCCCATTCGGTGAATACGTCCCGTTAAAAAAATGGCTCCCTTTTCTGGGAAAGATTGTGGCCCAGGTGGGAGATTTCAAGGCAGGCAAGGAGGGCGAAACACTGCTCTGGAAAACCGAGCAGGTAGGTATCCAAATTTGCTACGAAATCATCTTTCCGCGGCTGTCCCGGGCCATGGCCAAAAACGATGCGTCGTTGCTGATCAATATCACCAATGACGCCTGGTTTGGCAAAACCAGCGGCCCCTATCAGCATTTTTCCATGACCGTTTTCAGAGCGGTGGAAAACCGACGCGCCCTGGTAAGGTCTGCGAATACAGGTATCAGCGGATTTATCGATCCGGCCGGCAGGGTTTTAGATTCAACCCCATTGCTTCAGGATGCGGCCCTGGCCCGGTCGATCCCATTACTAAAAACAAAAACGGTCTACACCCGCATCGGAGACCTGTTTGCCCAGTTATGCTTTGTATCGGCCCTGATCGTTGGGTTGCTTGAAATTTTCAAATTTGCACTTAAATTCAGGAAGTAACTTCGTTTGCCCGTTCGCCCGCTTCCCGGTTAAATATTCCATGAATGATAATCCATTACCGACTAACCGGCTAACGGGGCAACCGGCTTAACCTTTCCTAGGAGGAATACAAAATGTCTATTGATTTAAAACAGAATCTGGATGAGCTCAAAACAAAATTAGAACATCTGCGGAGTTATCTTTGACCTCGATGACAGAGAAAAGCGGTTTGCTGAGATCGAAAGCATTATCGCTAAAGATGGATTTTGGGACACCCCGGAAGACTCCAAATCGATTTTAAAGGAACGAACTTCTATCTCCAACAGGCTCGATCGGTTCAAGAAGTTGTGGAATGATCTGGAAGAAAGTCAAATTTTGCTGGATTTGGCTGTGGAAGAATCCGACTCGGCGACCCTTGAGGAAGTGACCCAGCAGGCAGAAGCTCTTGACGCAGCAATTGACCGGTTTTCTCTCGATCTCATGCTGGATGGCAAAGATGACGCCAAAAATGCCATTGTTTCCATCAATGCCGGCGCCGGCGGCACCGAAGCTCAGGATTGGTCTGAGATGCTGTTTAGAATGTATTCCCGGTGGGTCGAACGCAAGGGTTTCAAATTTGAGCTGATAGATTTTCAACCCGGTGACGAGGCCGGGATAAAAAGTGTCACCTTTACGGCCGCTGGTGAAAATGCCTTCGGATACCTGAAATCTGAAACCGGCGTCCATCGTTTGGTCAGAATCTCCCCCTTTAATGCCAGCGGCAAGCGGCATACATCTTTTGCATCGGTATTTGTCTACCCCGAACTCGACAGCGAAATCGTCATCGACATAGATGACAAGGATTTACGGATAGATGTCTACAGAGCCAGCGGCGCGGGGGGGCAGCATGTCAACAAAACCAGCAGTGCCGTGCGCATCACCCATCTTCCCAGTGGCATCGTGGCCCAATGCCAGCAGGAGAAATCTCAGCACCGTAACAAAGATATGGCAATGAAGGTGCTCAGCGCCCGCCTATACCAGCAGGAAAGACAGAAACAGGATGATGAGCTGCAGGAGTTGCACGACAGCAAGGAAGACATCGCCTGGGGCAGTCAGATCCGCTCATACGTTCTGCATCCCTACCAGATGGTAAAGGACCATCGCATCAAACTGGATGTGGGTAACGTAAACGATGTGCTGGACGGGGGCATCGATTGTTTTATCGAGGGGGTGTTGCTGGCAAAGAAGCAGGCCTAACTAATTTTATGAACCCAATCGATATCCTTGCACAATATTACGACCGTCATTCGAAGGCATTTGAAATTCTGGTGGCGCATGGCCGCCAGGTTGCCCAAAAGGCTTTAAAAGCTGCCGAGAAGGTCAGCCATCTTGGACCCGATTTCGATTTTATCGAGCAGGCTGCCATGCTGCACGATGTCGGCATATTTCTGACCGCCACCCCGCAGCTGGGTTGTACCGGTACCCAGCCGTATATCCGCCACGGAGTCCTGGGATACGATTTGATGATTGGGGCCGGCCGATCGCGGCTCGCACGTGTCTGCGAGCGTCATGTGGGGGTCGGCATCAGCGCCGCTGATGTCCTTCGTTTCGACTTACCGTTACCCGAACGGGATATGGTGCCGATCTCAATTGAAGAGCAGATTATTTGCTATGCCGACAAATTCTTTTCCAAAAACGGCAATGGCAATCTGAGGACGCCTGAAAAGACTGTAGCGGAAATCAACTCCAGCCTCAAGAAGTACGGACAGGATAAAGTGGACAGATTTCAAAAATGGGTGGAGATGTTTGAAGATTAGCGCAATTAGCAATGGGGCTTCCTGTTTCCGGACCAATTGCCATTACGATAGATGAAATGCTGGGATAACCTAATACTGATATGGCCGCAAAAAGGCGCAAAACACACAAAAATCAAATTTATGACTTTTTATGAATCCATCAATACTGGATTGTCATCATAGCAAAATATCTTTCTTTTTCTTGGCTGGATTGGATCTGACCGCTAAGAAGACTTATGCCCGGTTCTTTCGATAATCTCCCGCCGGTGATACTCATCTAAATCCACGAAACTGTATCCAGCGACGCGCACTAGCATCATACATTTCACCGGAGGATGCGCGCGTACTTAGGATCTCTCTGCAATCACAAGGGTAATATTGTCTTTGCCACCGGAATCCAAAGCGGCTTCAACCAGGGATTTGGCTTTGGTTTCGAGATCGGTCTCGGCCCCAAGAAGTGAAATGATGGTTTCGGCAGCTATTTTTTTGTGTAGGCCGTCAGTGGTCAGAATTAGCAAATCCCCCTTATTAAATTCCAGTCGGCCTGTTTCCGGCTCACAGATTCCGCAGCCAACGGTTTGATCCAGAACATTCCGGGAATAGTGGGTGGGGGCTTGTTCCGCAGTTATTTCGCCTTCTTCTAAAAGAAAGCGCGCAAATGTTTGATCTTCCGTTATTTTAATCAATTGCCGATCCTGCAAGACATACATGCGGCTGTCGCCGACATTTACCCAGTGGGCAAAACCATCGCGCAGCAAGGCACAGACAAGGGTTGTGCCCATTCCTACTAAATCGGGATCGCTTTCTGCCTCGTTGTACACGGCAAGATCCGCTTCCCTGACTAGGGCCGACATCTGCTGCTCTTCGTCACCTTTGGTTATCTGATGAATGCCGGCCAGCCTACCGCGTACGATTTCAGCGGCAAAATCACCGGCAGGTTCACCGCCCAGGCCATCGGCAACGGCCAACAGGATGGCGCCGTCATTGAGTTTTTTGATAAAATAGCGGTCTTCATTCGCCTTTCTGACCCATCCGATATGAGTGGCCGCAAATATTTTGAAGGCATAAACAGATTGAGCCGTCGTCCCCTTTTCTCTATGAACTGTTTGGTAGAAATCACATTGTTTGCAGGAAACACATTTATCCGCAAAGCTTCCCTGGACCATGCCGCCACAAAACGTACCTGCCACCAACCAACATAGCCGACCGGCATTGATGCCCTCGTTGAAGCCATTGAAGTTTGTTTCGAGTGCGGCCGGACATATGCCCAGTCTGCGAGCTTCTTCTCCCCCCGGCTCTCTGCCGCATTTCATGAATTCCCAGCAATTTATGCGTTTTTCGAACATTTTTTTAAATCATCTCGCGCTTTCATCGACCCGTCTAAGGCTGCGGTTAAAGGCGCCCCGATGCCGCAAACGGAAATGTATATGAAGTCCTCTAAGGGTTGCCACTTTGTGGCATTTTGTCAAGCATGTTTATTTTCGTTTTTCACATTGACAGATGTTACATTGTGGCATA
>JBAVYC010000379.1:0-1701 GCA_049698595.1 Desulfobacterales bacterium
GACAAGCATTCGTATTGAGGCTTCCATTAAAGGGACACTATAGCATCCGGAAAATGAAAGGTGGCTTTATGTTCAACATTGACTTGTAAATCAAAAGTTTGCTATAAAACAGGCAGATAATTTGAAAGGGAGGCGATCATGCTGAAAAGATGGTGTCTTGCGGCATCCCTGCTTGTGCTGGCGGTCCTGTTGATGAAGCCTGTGGCTGTTGCTGCAGAGTCCGCCCGGTCTTTCAGGCAGCAGAACGGACTGCTGGGCTATACCCCGCCCGACTGGTTTTTAGAAGGCTACTTCATCGCCCGTGAAAAAAAGCCGACCTACGTTTTCGGACCGGTCAAGGATTTCGTCCGCACCATCGGCGGCACAACCGCATGGTTAATCGAGGACCTGGAATTAGAACACCTGGAGCAGTCCTCTGCCGACGGGAAAAAACCCGAATATTCGGTGTTTCTGGAGTCTGTTTTACCTGACCGCACGGAGTACTGGGTTTTTGTGGTGCTACCGCATAAGAACGCACAGGCGTGGTTCGATGCAAGGCGAGCATTTCATGGGAGAAAGGCCAACGCTTATTACGGTGAAACCCAGCGCAATCTTGAACGCGCGCTCAGCCAGGGCCTTGAAATTAAAGCCGAACTTCGTTTCTGGATAGAGCGGAGCGATACCAGCCTGCAGGTCCCCGAAGAGGTAATCATGAGCAGATACAAATACCGGCCGGTTTTCGACCTTGACGCCGGCCGCCGGCTGAACTCCGTCGCCAAGACCCAATAATCCATTATCAGGAACCTAAACAGATCGGTTCTCGGTTCAGCCTGCGACGAGCTCAGCCGAATTGGGTTCAAAGGTTACAACTGTTGGAAACCGCTTACTATATTGATCAAAATCCGTGGTACCCGAAACCACCCACTGGGTGAAACGGCTTTATAACAAAGGCGAAGACAGAATCCCTTTGATAATAGCTGGTTGGGAGTTTTTCAACCTAGAACGTTGAACCCTGAACCGCTTAACCTTGAAGGAAATATGAATCATGTCATCCCCCGGAGATAAAACTGCAAAATCGAATCGCCGCGCCTTCTTAAAAAAAGCGGCTGCCATCGGATTGGGAGCCACGCTAAGCGGCCCTTCTTTATGGCAGCCTCGCCGGGCTGCAGCCCAAATCACGCTTCCCAAGGAACCGATGCCCCGCAGACCTTTCGGCCGGTCGGGTATAACGGTCGCCACCCTTTCACTGGGTGGAATGTTCGACATTCTCAACAATCGTTTGATGCTCGCCAAAGCACTTGACTGGGGAATCGACTATTGGGACACAGCGGAGGGATACGGTGGTGGTCGCAGCGAGGAGGGCATCGGTCGCTGGTTCGCCCGCAATCCCGACACCCGCAAGCAAGTTTTTTTAGTAACCAAACTCTCGCCGCGCAGAGGGAAGGATTTTACGCCGCGGCTGGAGAAAAGTCTCAAAAGGCTGCACACCGACTACATCGATTTGCTCTTTGTGCACGGCATCCGCGGTATAAAGGATATCGATGCCGGTCTCGAATCCTGGTCACAGGCCATGAAAAAGGCCGGCAAGATAAGGTTATTCGGCTTCAGCACGCATTCCAACATGGAAGACTGCCTGGAGGGCGCCGCCAAACTGCCATCAATAGACGGCATCATGTTTACCTACAACTACCGCCTGATGCATGAGTCCCGCATGAACCGGGC
>JBAVYC010000380.1:0-2674 GCA_049698595.1 Desulfobacterales bacterium
GCGGAGAATGGCAACCCCGTGTTTCCACCGGCCGGCCCGGTCGAGGACACCTGTTATCAATGTCATCCGGGCAATATCACCCAGTGCCAGCGCGGTGCCATGAAAACAGGCGGCCTGGACTGCAATGCCTGTCACGGTGATATGCCGGCGGTGGGCGGCAAATTTCCGCTCGAGCCAGGCGGCAGCATTGACGGGGCCAACGATGGAAATGCCCGCAGGCCGTGGCTGGATCTTCCACGCTGCCAGTCCTGCCATACCGGCGATGCCAATACTTATTTGACCGGCCCCAATCTGGCAGCGGACCCGAATTGGCCCTTCCGATTGCGGCAGGCCTATAAAACCGGAGACGTTTCAGCATCTCCCTTATTGGCGTCGAACAAACGATTTGCAGAAGACACCCATACGCTCTATCGCTTCAGCAAGGGGCATGGGGAGATTATGTGTGAAGGTTGTCATGGCAGCACCCATGCCGTGTGGCCCAATGCGGATACCGGTGCCAATGACAACGTGGCCTCGGAAATGCTGCAGGGATACATGGGTACCATCATCGAATGCAGCACCTGCCATGCGTCAGGAAGTTTGCCGCTGACGACCAATGGCCCCCATGGTCTCCACAACGTCAACGATTCCCGCTGGTATGACGATGGCCATGAGGATTATTACGAGAACAACCAGAGCAGTTGCAAAGCATGCCATGGACAGAATTTGACGGGCACCCCTCTGGCAAAGATACCTGTTGCCAGAACTTTTAGAGTCGAAGATCAGACCGTGACCTATGCCAAAGGCGATCTCGTCCGGTGTGACAGATGTCATGAAATGCCGGATGATTGATGGGTTCTTCATGGGCTGCTAGGGAATAACACGAATGCTGTTCCGGATGAACTGAAGCCTTGTCGTACGGTTTGGACATCGCAGATAAAGGTATACGGCAGCCACCTGCGATAATAGCATAAACCTGCAATTCAGTCTTAAGAACTGTAGTGGATGATATTACAGGTTTTGAAAGGCTCTATTCTCGGCATGTTCGTTTAAAAAATCTCTACTGCAGTTTATTCAACGCTTAACATATAAATAAAGATGCCCAACTAACAAAGTCGGGCATCTTTTCATGAATCTGATGTCAAATAAATTTTTAACCTAGGCCCCCAGTATGTCTTCCGATTCGGTTAATTGACCGTGACCGATGTCTGCGCTCGGCCAAGCACGACCGGGACATTGTCCGCGGGAACATACAGGTCGTTCACGAAACGTCCAACCAGTTCGGTGTCGGTGGTCGCCAGGTCGGTGACAAAAGGGTACGACAGGGTTTGATACAACAGCTCCACCGTAATGTTTAACATTTCTATGGCCCCTGCCACCTTTATTGCATAGGTAATTTGATCCGAGCCCCCGGCAAAATTAGCATCAGCAGCAGCATCCCCGTAGACAGCAATATCTCCAGAGGCGCTGACCTTGTCGAATCCTGCGGGCAGCAGCCGATTGTCCTTGGCATAGGAAAAAGCCCTCAGCAGGGTGTAGGTCACGCCACCCTCATAGGTCAGCATGATCGGCTCGTAGATCTGCACCTGGTCTTGCGAGTTGATGAAGTCGTAGTGCGGCTCCCAGGTGGACGGGTCCTGGTCGGCGGCGTTGCCCTCGATCCGGCCGTCGCCCGTCGGCTTGCCGGACTCGAAGATCGTATTATTGTTTTCATCCGTGACAACCACATGCAGCCAGCATCGCCGCGACGGCAGCCCGCTCGGGAGCTTGTGGCCGGCCAGGTTCTCGACGTCCACCGTCACCGTGAGCAGCTCCTCGGTGCGTTTCGGGGTGACCGTGAGGCCGGCCGTTTCTTTCTCGAGCTGGGTCACAGTGCGCTTGATGGTGTCTTGGAGGTGCCCGGCGTCCGCGGTCACTCCGAGAGCATCCGCGTTGGCCTCGAGCAGCCCCACCATGTAACTGTTGCCGCCGACGAAGTGGTGCTGCCAGAACTGATTCCGCGCCGCAAGCCTTCGCGGGCGGTTGCTGATCACGACCGATCCCACGGCATCCGGAAGGTGGCAGTCCTGACAGGTTTTAGGAACGCCGCTATGCTCCCACTCCAGGTAGGTGGTCTGCTCCGGAAACTCTGCGTATTCCACCGGGTCCGTCCCCGGGACCTGGACCCCGTTTGCATCCAGGACCGGCGTGTAAAGGGTGTGACACGAACCGCAATGGGCGGAATCCGTTAGATGAGGCTCGGTTATGGATTCGGGGGTGGGCAGGAATCCCGCATTTTGTCGCATGGGATTTTGCAGGACCTGGTCGTAGGGCCCGAAAATCAACCGATCCGGCGGAAAAGTGGCGGTGTCAATCACATACTTGCCGGTAAAGCTGTCCGGCGTGCCCAGACCGTCCGGTTGGACCTGGTGGCACAGCGCGCAGGAGACACCGTCCATGGCAGCCTCGTGAAGGTAATGAGCGGGGTCGAGAAAACCGGGGGCAAAAACCTCGACAGGCGCATCCGGGTCGTCTGTCTTCTGCTGATAACGCGCCATACCCATATGGCACCGGCTGCATTTATCTTCGATGATACTTTTCGCGTCCAGATTTCGAGCCACCTCCGAGCTGATTTTGGCCTGCCACAGGGGATCTTTGGCGGCATTGGCCATCATGGTGGATCGCCATTGGGCATCGTTGGACACATCGTTGCCGG
>JBAVYC010000381.1:0-1826 GCA_049698595.1 Desulfobacterales bacterium
CTCTCAGGACCCCTCTGGGCAACAGGTGGAAATTTCCAAAAGGACGCATGTGATCCAGCAAAACGAGATCGATGTCTCTTTTCAACTTTAAGTGCTGGAAGGCATCGTCGAGCACGATCACATCGGGCTGATATTTAGCGATTGCCAGCATGCCGATCGCTAACCGATTTTTCCCGACAACAACCGGTACACCCTTCAGGCGGCAGGCGATCATGTATGGTTCGTCGCCGGCCTGTTCAGCATCCATATAAAGTGTCCGGCCGTCGCTGACAATGCCCCCGTGTTTTTCTGCACCTCCTTTGTACCCCCTGCTGACAATCACGACTTTAAAACCGGCACGCTTGAACTCTGCAGCCACATGAATGGTCATAGGAGTTTTACCGGTGCCGCCCACCGTAATGTTGCCGATGGAGATTACCTTGCAGGGCAGATCGCGGGATGGGAGCAGCTGGTGCCGGTAACAGGTTGCTCTCAGCCTTTGCGCAGCGCCGTAAAAGATTGAAATACCATGAAGCACTGAGGCCAATAAAGGCGTCGGTGATTTACCCTTGCTGTTCATGATGGATTCGATCTTTTTTTTTAAGTGCTGCATCCTCAGATAATTGAATATTCATTGATCCGCCTGTGACCAGTACCGGCTCGTACAGGTTTGGACGGTAAATCACGACACTTGGTTGTCGGCAAACTGCATCTGGTAAAGTTTGTAGTACTGCCCCTGACGGTCAAGCAGTTGTTCATGGATGCCCTCTTCCACGATTTGGCCGTCAGTGATCACAACGATGCGGTCGGCATAGCCGATGGTGGATAACCGGTGCGCAATGACAAACGTCGTTCGACCTTTCATCAGATTTCCCAGCGCTTTCTGGACCAGGGCTTCGGACTCGGAATCCAGCGATGACGTCGCTTCGTCGAGGATCAATATCGGGGCATCCTTTAACAGCGCGCGGGCGATGCACAAGCGCTGTTTCTGCCCCCCGGAAAGACGTCCGCCGAGCTCTCCGATCGAGGTATCAAGCCCGTTAGGCATACGCTTTATAAAGTCATACGCATAGGCGGCCTCTGCCGCCTCGATGATCTTCTGCTCGGAAGCATCCGGATTGCCGTAAGCAATATTATTACGCACCGAATCATTAAATAAGATCGGCTCCTGGGTCACGATGGCGATTTGGCTGCGCAGCGACGCAATCGAGGCCTTGCGGATGTCGACACCGTCAATCAAAACCGCGCCCTCAGTGACCTCATAAAACCGGGGGATCAGGTTCACCAACGATGTTTTCCCGCCGCCGCTCATCCCAACCAGTGCAACAATCTCACCGGCCTTGACCTTGATATTGATGTCTCTGAGTACCGAACCCTCGTCATATTTGAAAGCCACATTTTCAAAGATTATCCCATGCGGCTCGGGCTGAAAAATAACCGGCGAAGCCGCCTCAACGATATCTGATTTTTGTTCCAGGATATAAAAAATTCGGTCGATGGCGGCCATCCCTCGCTGGACGGTATTGTTCAACTTGCTTACTTTCTTGAGCGGCTGATACATCAAGCCGACCGCCGTTAAAAAGGACATAAATGTCCCAAACGAGTATGTGCCGGCAGTAACGCCTTGACCGCCGTACCAGATGATAAATGCGATTCCAAAACCGCCTAAAAGCTCTATCAGTGGCGAAGACATCGCTCTGACCCGGGCTTCCTTGATTTCCAGCCTGAAAATTTTACGTGATTTTCCGGCAAAACGATTCTTTTCGTAATCTTCCATATTGAAAGCTTTTACAATTTTGGTGCCAACGATGGTCTCATGTAAAAAGGCACTCGTATCGGCCATGGCC
>JBAVYC010000382.1:0-1922 GCA_049698595.1 Desulfobacterales bacterium
TGTTAGACGTGGCGGCTTGCGCCTCAGCTTGGATGGCGGTATTGAGAATCTGCTTGCGCTCACCGGAATAGATATAAAATTCGAGGTCTCGGGGGCGGACCTCGCAGAGGTTGGGCCGATCATCGAAGAGAAACTCCCGACAACCGATAATTTTTCGGTGCAGGGGCGATTGACGGGTTCAACAACCGCGTTGTCCTTGCGAGAAGCCACGGGTCAAGCCGGCCGGGACGGCATGAGCGTTGCCTTTGACGGCGGGGTCACGGACGTGCTGTCCCTCGGCAGCATAGATATCAGGTTGAAAGCCTCCGGAGAGGAGCTGGCCGCAATTGGACCACTGGTCGGGTCGGACCTGCCCCAAATAGGCCCGTTCGATGTTCGCGGGCATCTCATCGGTTCCGCCAAGTTGCTGTTGTTGAATGAGTTTTCGGCAATCATAGACAAGAGCGATTTCAAAGGCCTGGCAAAAATCGAGTTTCGCAAACGGCCCAAAATTACCGTACGCTCGGAGTCATCGGTGATCGATTTCACAGCCCTGATGAAAAGCTCAGAGAAGGACGAACAAAAAACGGTTCATAAAGAAAATCAAAAGCGCCGTTTGTTTTCAGATGATCCCCTGCCTTTTGATGCCCTCAAGAAAGTGGACGCTGATATCCTGATGAAGGCCAGAAACATCCATGCCAAAGACGCGCGCCTTGAATTCGGTCTCTTTACCCTAAAGCTCCAGGAAGGTGATTTTAGCATCGATAGGCTCGAAGCGACTTACAAGCAGACGAAAATTTCGGGAAATCTTCATATCGATCCCGGCTCACCGCCACAGTTAGCCACCAATTTTCTGGTTCAAAACTTTGATCTGGGCGATTTTCTCAAAGAAACCGGCAAGAGCGATCAGGTCCGGGGCATCGTTGATATCGCGGCCCATGGGAAAAGCAGCGGTGATTCGGTCAGCAGTCTGATGGCCCATCTTAACGGTGCCTTCGGAGCGGTCATGGGTCCGGGCTATCTAACCAAATATCTCGACCTACTTTCCATGGATCTTTCCACAAAGGTCATCCCGTTTTGGGGGCGCCACAAAAAAGCAGACGAAATTAACTGTGCCGTCGTGCAGTTCGACATCAAGAATGGAGTTGCCGTCAGCAAGGGCTTTGTGTTCGACAGCCAGATCGGTATCCTTTCCGCCACGGGTGATACCAACCTGGGCACCGAACAGGTGAATTTTTTACTCAATCCCCGGCCCAAAGATTTCAGCCTCGTAAACCTTTCCACGAAGATGCAGGTTGCCGGCACGCTCATGGACGCCAAGGTCAGGCCTGATACGCTTTCCCTCGTCAAGAGGGGCGCAGAGGAGGTGCTTGGCTTTCTGGCGCTCGGTCCTCTCGGGCTGCTGGCACCGTTTGTGCACCTCGGCGCCCATGAGAAGCATCCCTGCGACGTCCAGGGTATCAGACAACTAGAGCAAAAGATTTCCACCAACGATTAGCCTGACGCTTCAGACCGATCAGTTGAAACAGTATTGCGAGTTTGATTAAAAAATTTCCGCGATATTTAACGTTTCCTTGATATTCGACGGAAAATCTGACAATCCAAAAGGCTCACCGAAATCCAATAGATTAAATTTTTTAATTAAATTTGATAGTTAAATATATTTGGTTGGTATGAAGCAGGTGGCATGAATTTTGGATTCCATTCATCAGGTTAGTTAATACACTCTTTATGCTCTAGGCCATTTAGATTCCAGGGAGGGACTCCACATGCTCTCCTCGCCTTTATCAAAATGAACCTGCGGCCTGAAAAGCGCAAAGAGCTTTTGCAGACCTTTCAATCGATCGTTTTTCAAATAATAGAGTTTGTCACTCCCACAGGGGGGGTGACGGAGGTTGGCAATCAAAATCGAAGTATTCTCAACAAAGGAGGTCTAAAATGAC
>JBAVYC010000383.1:0-3730 GCA_049698595.1 Desulfobacterales bacterium
TGTTAGACGGTCGAAAGGTCCTTCACTGGAACGACGGTTCGGTAAAGATTATAGACAAGAAGATATCTGCATCGAACTTCAAGAAACTCAATGAATTGGCAGAAAGTGAAAACTGCACAGTCAACCAGATATTATCAAAGCTCATTAAGTATTACCAGGAGGGGCAGGCATAACAATGCGGTTTCACTTGGACGGCTGGAAAAGGCGCTTCCTTGAAACATGCAAGCCATAAACAAACATCAGTGGCATTTGATGCATACCAGGTCTTAGCCGCCGCCAGTGAACCGGCAGCGTTGTGCCCGTGGCGATGAACAATACAATGACAAATTCGAACCAATTCTATGCTGGGCTTACACCGCTATACCACTTGGTTTATACGGATTGGGACAAGAGCTTAAAGCGCCAAGGCAACATGCTCGATTCCGTTATTCGTGAAGTTTGGGGCGCTGCATCAGAGGTTCTTGACGTTTCTTGCGGGATCGGTACGCAAACACTTGGCCTATCCGGCCTCGGCTATGATGTCACTGCATCTGACCTGTCATCTGAGGAGATCAATCGGGCAAAGCAGGAGGCCGTCAAACGAGAGCTTTCGGTTGCTTTCTCGGTGGCGGATATGCGTTGGGCTTTCGACCATCACCAGCGACAGTTCGATGTCGTGATTTCATGCGACAATTCCGTACCACATCTTCTTTCGGATGAGGATATTCTTGCTGCTATGCAACAGTTCTATCGCTGCATCCGACCAGGGGGCGGCTGCATAATCACTGTTCGAGATTACGAGAGGGAAGATCTGTCGAAGCAACAGGTTAAGCCCTATGGTATTCGGGAGAGAGAGGGCGTTCGGTGGCTGCTCTGGCAGGTTTGGGACCCCCGACCGCCAACATACGATCTGACATTTTACTTTGTAGAGGATCGTGGTGAGCCTGTCTGCCCCACACATACATTTAGGTCCACGTACTATGCTGTGACTATTTCTTCGCTCATAAAATTAATGAGAAGGGCTGGCTTCGTTGACGTCCGCAGATTAGATGACAGGTTCTTCCAGCCCATGATCATAGGTACAAAGAAAGCACAACAAGACGCTTGACCAGTCGCCGAGAAAATTGCGGTTTTTCGTAAATGCTTAATTGTTCGCGAAATAATTCGGCGGCGCTGGTCAGCTCTCCGATAGGGCGGACCGCGAGCTGAAGCTCGCTTGGCCTTCGGCCATCCGCCCTATCGGGCTGCGAGATGAGTCGATTGAGTTCGATAGGCGTCGCTCGCGCTCCGCCTATCAAACTCTATCGAGCCGACCCCCTTCGGGCTTCGCTGCGCTCGGTCGGCTGGCACGGTAAATTGCAAAAAAACGTAATTTCCGCCCCCAGCCGACTGCGGCTCATCTCGCAGCCCGTTATAAGACTGTATATTTAAATTATGAGCTACTCAGTTTTTGTTTATGTAAAATTGTGAATTTATCATATTTATGGAAGCAAGTGGAAGCCCTGGCTGTCCCTGACTTCCGCGTTCTACCTCTTCATACTTGACAAATTATCCCTCTGTTGTACAATTGTCTTAAATATATATTGTCGGAGACAAAAATGGATATCGTTATCGATACGTCTGCGTTAATCGCAGTTATTGTTGATGAGCCTGAGCGCAATAGGATTATTGAATTAACAACTGGAAATACCCTCGTTGGCCCAGGTTCCATTCCATGGGAAATTGGCAATGCTTTTTCCGCCATGTTTAAACAAAGCAAGCTGAAACTCGAGGAAGCCCAAAAGGGGCTTAAAATTTTCGAAAGTATACCTATTCAGTATATAAAGCCAGATTTTGTAAATGCCATTAAAATATCCAAACAGGCCAATATTTACGCATACGATGCTTATTTCCTGGATTGTGCTAGCAGATACAAAGCTCCGATCTTGACGTTGGATCGAAAATTAAGAAGTGTCGCCCAAAAGATTAAAGTGGCAATTGTGGAGGTTTGAAATGCAAGTTTATACGTATTCAGAAGCCCGTCAAAAACTCGCTACTGTTCTTGAGCAGGCTGAGAACACGGGTAAAGTACTGATCCGAAGGAAAGACGGTCGGACATTCGCGTTAATTCCCGAAAAAATTGTTTCATCACCTTTGGACGTACCATCAATCAAGTCGAATATTACAACACAAGAAATCGTGGATATTGTGCGAGAAGGAAGAGAAAGGTAGAACCAGGCCGGTGCACCTGACGCCAAAAGCCGTGGCGTCTAAGTATGTATGTGGTATCGGCAACGTTAAGGTTTTTTAACAATATTCGTGCATGCCTTGGCGCAGGTGACCGGCAACGTGCCCCCAACAATCTGGAGAACAATTATGCCTCATGTCATTGTTAAACTTTATCCAGGACGATCAGAGGGACAGAAGACAAAACTTGCAGACGAAATAGTTAAAGACATTGTCGCCATTGCAAAGTGTGAAGAAAAATCTGTGTCTGTGGCTTTCGAAGAAATTGAAAAAGAGGATTGGGCCGAAAAAGTTTATAAACCCGATATTCTCAATAGAAAAGACCGCCTTTACAAAGAACCGGGATATAATCCCTTTGAATAAAGCCGGTTAATCAAAAACTACTTTTTTTAGGTATACTGGCAGATCTTGGCATAACAATGCCACTTGAGCAGAAGGCATGAAGATAGCGGTTTTACGTAAAATTCGTGCAAAATCGGAAATCATTTAGGCCGCTGTTCACTGGCGGGCGTTAGCCAGCGACAAAGGAGTATTAGGATGAGGAATAAGTGGGATAAAAAGTTATTATTAAATTTGAGGGGATTTGTATTTGGCTTTGTATTCGTCCTATTGATTGCCACATCTTTTAAATCTGCTATAGCTGATTGGAATGATATTCCTTCAGGCTCCATGGAGCCCACTATATTGATAGGGGATCGTATTTTTGTAAACAAACTGGCGTATGATTTTAAGGTTCCATACACGACTTTGCATCTTGCAAAATGGTCTGATCCAAATCGTGGAGATATCGTCGTATTTTACTCCCCTAAAGATGGCAAACGTTTAATCAAACGTGTTGTTGGCCTTCCGGGAGATACATTAGCGATGCGCCAAAACAGGCTTTTCATTAACGGACATTTTGTGAAATATGAGTCATTGCGCCAAGAAATCATAGATAAAATCGAACTTGACCAACAATCTTACCATGTGTTCTTCAATGAAAACCTCACAGGGAAGCAGCATGCTGTAATGTTCAAGTTATCTCGACCATCCCTTAACACATTTGCCCCGGTTATTATACCGGAAGGACAATATTTTATGATGGGGGATAACCGCGACAATAGTGCAGATTCACGCTTTTTTGGTTTCGTAGAACGAAAACTTATTGTGGGCCGTGCAACATTGGTGGTGATTTCCAGAGAAGGTTCTTTTTTGCATCTTCGGTGGAGTCGTTTTTTTAAAGATTTATCTTAGATAAAACCTTTTAATTCATATACTGGCTAACAAGACGCATGCAGCTGACGGGATGGGGGTGCGGGGGAACCCGTAAAATTATTAGCTGCGAGTGGGCCGCTTCCGTGTCTTTTTTGATCTTGAACAAAACGAAGTGAAAATTTACCTGATTCAGGAGGTAAAAAAGAGAGATGAGCACACTTGTTGAACCACAAATCATCATGCAGAATGGAAAGCCAGCTTTTGCCGTAATCCCTTGGGAGGAATACCAAAAGCTCACCCGGCACGACCTACATGAAACAGATGTATGGAT
>JBAVYC010000384.1:0-12813 GCA_049698595.1 Desulfobacterales bacterium
TTGAAATATAATACATTCTCGCCGCGAACCCGCAGCAGAATGGGAACATCAAACATCCTGGTCGCAACACCCGGCATGAGGCGGTAAATACCATCCCCTTTATCGCCATCAGGGTTGGTCAAGACCAGGTTTCCGGTATGGGGGTGATCGTTTTTGCAAATATGAACTTCCTTACCTGCCTTGTCTTTGGCGGTCAGATGGCCTCCTTTTAGCAGCTTCATGTCTTCGGGATAATGGGTTTTGGGTGCATACATGGTGATATCGGGTTTGTGCTTCAAGGTTGATTCGATACCCCAGTAATGGTCCAGATGCCAATGGGAAAGAACCATGAATTCGATCTCACCGCTTTTCAGCATGGCCGGAATATTGTTCATTTCCCAGATATAGTCCATCCACTCGTTGTTCCAGCCCGAATCGAGCAGAAATTTTCTTTCTTTGCCCTCCAGGGTTGTCACCGTCAGCAGGGCGGCATAACCGCCGGCGTTGTCCCAATCCCATGGAATCTCATACTGGCTGGTCATGGCGCCGCCATAATCCAACATGTGTTTTTTTAAATTGTCGTTGTCAAACCAGCTTGTTTCAGTAAGAACATCCACTTTGACGCTCTTGACTTCCCCAATATCCAATTTTTTCCGCGCCTCGGCCATGCGGGGTATAGTTTTTGCTGCAGAGGCAGCAATTCCGGTGGCAGCCAACGATTTGAGAAATGTTCTGCGTTTCATGGAAAATCCTCCTTTGCTATTCGTAAGTAATTCTTTAACCGGCATCTTTCTCAAGGCCGCGACGAAGATCGTAGAGCAGGTCGATGATCTGTTCGCTTTCTTCATCCGTTAACTTGAGCCCATGTTTATGCATAACATTGACAACAATATACCATTCATCTCTTGTTTGACCCGGCTTTTCCGGATCCGCAATCGAGTCGTGGCAATCCAGACACTTTTGCTTGTATACCTGATACGCCGTTGCATAATTATTCTTTTCCTGTCCCGCGACTCCGCTCGGCCCATTTAGGAATATTCCTCCCAATAAAAAGGTACTGCAGATAAGCCCGAGCAAAATTCGTTTCCAGCGAAAAATTGACTTCATGATGGCGATCCTCCTTTGTTTAAGATAGTTGAATTTAAACCGCAACTGCTGTAAGGCCCTCAACTGTTGATTTAACCGCCCAAACTGCTTCAATGGTTGTGGTTCGATCAAGCAAATGGTATTTAAAAGAGCGTTATTACGAAAACCGGGATTCTAATTGAAATGGGTCAAACAATAAGGGTACCGCTGAAGGCGAAACCGGGTCACGACAACCGTAATAGGGGTGTAATGGAGCAATAATTGTACCGGTAATTTGACAAATGGATCTAAAGTGAGGTATGTGCTTGATAGTTAAGTAAATACAGGTATGGGGAATTAGACCGGTCACGATTTAAGCCTTGACGGATGGGAACAATATGCACCATTCACATGGCATGACAGGAACAAGTTGAACCCATGTGCTGCGGCGGCGCTGGTTTGTGAATTCTTTCTAACGGCATCAAGCGATGTCGTTTATATTCGGGTTATGTGAAATGAAAAATGACCGGCAAATCACTCGGGAACACCAAAAAATCATACTAGACAGTCTTGCGGACGGTGTTTTTACCGTGGATAGGGACTGGCGCGTCACCTCATTTAACAGGGCAGCCGAAAAGATCACCGGTATTTCCAGAATAGAAGCTTTAGGGAAAAGATGTTTTGAGGTTTTCAGGGCCAATGTTTGCGAGACCGGCTGCCTGATTCGCAAAAGTATTGAAACCGGCAAGCCGGTTTTTGATATGCCCCTTTATATCGTGCGGGCAGATAAAAAGCGGATACCCATCTGTGTGACGACCGCTTTTTTAAAGGACCCGGAAGGGAATATCATTGGCGGAGTAGAAACCTTCAGGGATATGGCGGTTGTCAGCGAGCTGCGCAAGGCACTTGCCAGGCAGTATTGTTTTGACGACATTTTGAGTAAAAATGAAAAAATTCATCAGCTGTTCGGCATCCTTCCTCAAATCGCGGAAAGCGGCAGCACAGTCCTGATAGAAGGCCCCAGCGGCACCGGTAAGGAATTGTTCGCTACTGCCATCCACCGCCACAGCCCTAAAAAAAATGGACCTTTTATGGCCGTCAACTGCGGCGCGCTTCCCGATGCGCTCATCGAATCAGAGTTGTTCGGTTATAAAGCCGGGGCTTTTACGGATGCCAAAAAAGATAAACCCGGACGATTCGCCCTGGCTCAGAATGGTACCATATTTCTTGATGAGATCGGGGATATTTCGCATGCGGTTCAGGTTCGGCTTTTACGTGTTATAGAAGACAAAGCTTATGAACCTCTGGGATCGACAAAATCAGTCAAGACCAATGCCAGGGTAGTTGCCGCAACCCACCAAAATTTAAAGAAACTGGTTGAACAGGGTCGGTTCAGGGAGGATTTATTTTATCGCATCAATGTAATCAGGCTGTCTTTGCCGACATTATCGGAGCGAAAGGAAGATATTGCGTTACTGGCTGAACATTTTATCGAAAAGTTCAACGGAATTAAAGACCGAGCGATCGTCGGTTTGACCCAAAAAGCAATGGCCGCCGTGTTGCTTTACGATTGGCCGGGGAATGTGCGGGAACTCGAGAATGCCATCGAGCATGCATTTGTACTTTGTAAAGGAGAAATGATTCGTTTGCACCACCTGCCCGAGTGGGTTCAGCCGAAAAAAGATTCCATCCAATTTTCTACAGATATGACGCTCAAAGAAATCGAGAAATCTGCGATTGAACAGGCTCTTATGCTGAATGAATGGAAAACAATGGCCACTGCCCGTGAATTAGGCATCGATAAAAACACCCTGCGAAGAAAAATCAAAAGGTTGGGTATTATCAGGATTCAAACTTTTTGAGCAGCTAGCCTTATCACCGAACGTCCCTTTATCGGCCAATGCACGATCGCAGCCATTAGGCCTAAGAAAACACTCAGCCACCATACCGCAGTATAGCTTCCGCTGGTATCGTACAACCACCCGCCGAGCCAGACGCCGATAAAGCTTCCGATCTGGCGGCCGAGAAATACAATTCTCTGTCATGAAAAAATCAACGACCTCCAGCAGATCTGGCGGTCGCTGATTGGCCAACCTTCATTACTTGGCATGCGCTTTGGCATACTCATAAATCCTCTGGATCTTCGGCTCCGAACGCCCGCCGGACTCATACACGGCCTTCACCCAGATGGTCACCAGGCTCTTGGCCAGTTCCACGCCGGTGACCTGCTCACCCAGGGTCATGATATTGGCATTATTGCTTTTTATCGAACGTTCGGTGGAATAGGCATCCGCACAAAGTGCCGCATACGCACCGGGTACTTTATTGGCCGTGATCGACATACCGATTCCGGTGCCGCACATCAATATGCCGCGATCATTTTTGCCGGAAGCGACGGCCTCAGCCACATCGATGGCTACATTGGCGTAAATTGGATCGTCACTGCCGTAATCTTCACATTCATATCCCAACTCAGCCAGATGTTTGATAATGGCCTCTTTAAGTCCTGCTGCGTTGGGATCACAGCCGATGGCTATTTTTTTCATTTGTGTCTCTCCTGATTCATCCGCCCTGAAAATTTTTACGTCCAGGGCTATAAATTGTTCGCTGATTTGTTCGACCTATGCGCCGGCGGCTTAATCACTTAATGCTTCGCATATTTTTTTTCTTACTGTTATGGTGTCTTAGGGGCTAACATTTTGATGTTGCATGCCTTTCTCTATTTCGGTCTTCATTTCAGAGAAAAAAGATTGTTTTCAATAAATTGCCAGGTTTTCAAGTAATCGTCGCCCGAAATCAGGTGCTCAAATTCGGTATTATCGATCTGTTCCAAAAGGGTCCAGATTTTATTGGAAATTCTGCTGTTGGCTTCAAAAGTTCCGATGATATCCCAGCGGGTGGGGGAGGTATCCGAAGTCATATAGTCCTGGTAGTCATATTTTTTGAGGTAGTAAAGAAATTCGATATATTCCAGGAAGTGCTTGGTACCGCAAAAATAATCCCAATCCCATTTACCGTCGTTGTCGTTGATGTGGATATAAGCCTTATAAGGACTTTCGGACAGCAGTACAAAGGCTTCGGCCGGGTTTTCGTTGCCGTACATGGAATGGCCGAAATCAAGGGTGATACCCATATCTTTGTTTTGAATATCATTGAGCAGACACAGAGCTTTAGCCGCCGTGTCGACAAAACAGCGACCCCTGGTTTCACTGGGTTTGTATTCGACGAAGAGCGGAACCTCGGGCCGATGGGCGCCGGCTTCGCCGAATGTATCTACCAGGTATTTCCAGGTGCGGGCATAATCATACTGAAAGGAAAATTCGTAGCCGTCACCGAGGGGGCAGCAGGTGACCTTGTCGGCCCCGACGCCGGCGGCAAAGTCTTTGGCTTCTTTGATGAAGCGCACCGCTTTATCACGGATATCCTTATTATGGGACGTTAAGCCGCCATTGCGGAATTCAGGTTCGGCCTTCACATTAACGTTAACCGCGGCTACCTTTAAACCATGTTTCTCCAGAAGTTTTCTGGTTTCCCGGGGATCGCTGACTTCATATGGATAAACGATTTCAACGCCATCGTAGCCGTCAATTTGCGTCATCAGCTCAAACTTCTTGTCCAGATCGAGCGGCTTGTTGTATTCGTGAAAGCGGTCTTTGGTTTTGGATAAAAAGCCGGTAATAATGGCCATATTTAGCATAAGATTCTCCTTGCCCGGACAAGCCGGGGTTGACTAATGAAAATTGATAATCGCGTATAAATTCCAAATTCCAGACCTGGTTGAATAGTTTACTGGTTGAATGGTTGATTAGGTAAATTATAGTCATAATTTCAAAATGTTACGATTGTCAAAACATGAAGTATCCAATTATTTTGCAGATATGGGATAAATTCATATTTACAACCACTTAACCAATCAACTAATCAACCAATCAACGATATCTGAATTCAAAGACTCAACTATAGTTTATCTATTCAAGACCATTTTTTTAACGTATTTGTGGGCCGTAACCCTAGTCATCCGGCGCCACATCGGATCGGCGGAATCTGCGGGGTAAGATCCTGGCAAACAAGCGGTCTTTTAAGTTTCTAAATAGCGCAAACTGGCTGAGCACTGCCCAGACAATGACCAGAAACAGCAACAGTGCTACCGGGCGCGTGAATACCGGTAAAAAGCTTCCCTGGGAAACCATCAGGGCCCTGCGCAGGTTTTCGTCGGCCATGGGCCCAAGAATAACACCGATCACCAGCGGCGCGATGGGATAGCCCATCTCAATTAGAAAATAGCTGATAATTCCCACCGGCAGCATCAGGTACAGGTTGAAGAGGTTCATCCCCAGGGCATAGGATCCGATGATGCACAAAACGCCGATGATCGGCATAAAAATCTGGGGCGGGATGCGCAGCACCTTGACGACCTGTTTGGCCAGCAGCATGCCGACGACCCACATCGCCATGGAGGCCAGCAGCAGAATGGCGGCTACCTCGATGATGAAATTGGGGTGTTCAAATGTGAGCATCGGTCCCGGTGTGACGCCGTGTAGCATGAGGGCTCCCAGCAGCATGGCGGCCGGTGGGCTGCCCGGGATTCCGAGGTTGAGCAGCGGGATCATGGCGCCGCCGACACAGGCGTTGTTGGCCACTTCGGTGGAAAGAACGGCGGTGATTTCACCCTTCCCGAAGCGTTCCGGGTGCTTGGAGGTGTTTTTAGCGGCGCCGTAGGACACCCAGGCGGCGATATCTTCTCCGATGCCCGGCACGGATCCGATACCGACACCGATCAGCGCAGAACGGATGATTCTGGGAATATTTCGGACGATCGTGCCGAATTCGGGTAAAATTTTCTGGAACTTCTGGGTTTCACCGACCTTAAACCGTTCCTTGAGAACCTGTATGATCTGGGGAATACCGAAGGCGCCGATGAGTACGGGTACCACTTCGACGCCGCTGTCCAATTCGGGAAACCCAAAGGTAAAGCGTGGATAAAACTGCAGCAGGTCGCGGCCGACACAGGCCAGAAACAGTCCTAAAAAACCGGCGATCCAGCCCTTGATGACCAGGTCCGGGCTGGTCAGGGTGCCACTGATGATAATTCCAAAAAAGGCCAAGAGAAAAAACTCAAACGACGTAAATTGAAGCGCAAAAAAAGATATTAAGGGAGAAATGCTGACCAGAAACAGCATGCTGATAATCGTACCAATGGCCGAAGCGGTGGTCGTCAAACCAATGGCCCGGCCGCCTTCGCCTTTGCAGGCCAGAGGATATCCATCCAGCGCGGTGGCCGCCGAAGCTGCCGTGCCGGGAATATTGATCAGGATAGATGCATAGGATCCACCGTAAGTTCCACCGACATAAATCGCCAGCAGGCATACCATGGCGGTGGCCGTGTCCATACCATATGTCAGTGCGGTTAACAGCGCTACACCCAGGGTGGATGTGAGTCCCGGCATCGCCCCGAAAATAATTCCAAGCATGACGGAGCCAAAAAGAATAGCAATGTGAACCGGGTCGGAAGCTATCTGAAATACCGTTTGGAAGTAGAACCCGATGCGTTCAAGGATAACCATTGAATCATTTTCCCTTCAAGAAGATTTCATTCGAGAAACTCCAGGTACCAGAAGTAATCCGTAACCGTCACCACCAGGCCTTCAGCCGGCATCGGTACCAGAAGAAAATATTTAAAGATTAAGCCGACGATAAACGGCGAGGCGATGGCGATAATCATGGCTGTCCGATATTTTTTGCGCAGCGCGGTATTATCGCGAATCAGCATCCAGGCATATACACAGTAGGCGACGATGAAACAAAGCGCCAGAATATCTGCCGGGAAAGGCACAACCCGGCTCAAGGGAGCATTCAGCCCGATTGAAAAATAAAGGATTAAAACAATGACGCCCACCAGGTAGAAGAAAAAAAGCTTTTTAAGTAACTTGGCATCATCAAAATAAAAAGAGGTGATGAACACCGCCAGGAAAAGGACAGCACTCAAAAAGAAATCAATGCGCGGTATGTTCAGAAAAACAAACGATAGTAATAAAACCGCAATGGCGTAAAACCGCAGATTTTGAACGGAGTTTAAAAATTGTAAAAGTGCCTTGCTCGACAACCAGCGGGCCGTTTCGGCAAACGCCTTAAAGCCGATGGTCTTCAATGCGGTTCGGCACAGCAATCCGCCCAGCAGCATAATGATGCAGCCGATAAACAGTGGAAAAATTGCCGGGGAAACATACCAGACGTTCTGAACACCACCCCAGCTGTCTTTCATGGGCATTTTAATTGCCTGCAGAACAATCCACAATCCAAACAACGATATGACCGCGCCGGAGTAAACATCGGCTTTGCGGAGATTTTCTTTTTCCAACATGATGACGGTATCCCCAAAATCATATTTAAAAATCAGCGGCCCCCAGCAGAGGTGACCTCGGCCCCTTCCAGGGGCCATCCTCATACCCCAGCTCTGCTGGTGGTCGCTGATTATGGGATCGAGCTCCCGCTAGGAACTCGATCCCAAAGGTTGAATTTACATTAGAACTACGGTTTGGGAATACCCAGAGTGGCCGGATCTACTTTGGCGGCTTTGAGTTCCCACAAGGTCCAGGCAAAATTCGATTCGAGTGCATCAAATACGGCTTTCGACTCGGCCCCGGTTTTGCCGGACAGCAGGTAGTAATTTTCTTTGGCCCAGGTTTTAACTTTTTCGGTGGCGATGGCCTTTTTGAAGGCATCCACTAAAACGGCTTTGTTTTCAGCCGGGACGTCTGCTGGAACCGCAAATCCGATGGCTTGAGAAATCGGCAGGTATTTTGACAGGCCGGGGTAGGAATCAAACGAAGATGGGATCGATCCCAAACCTTCAACCGCAAACGCGTCCGGGATCAGCATACCCAGTGGCCGCAATTTGCCGCCACGCAGCAGCTGCTGTTGCTCGGCCAAAGAGGTGACAACCACGGATACCTCGCCCGCCATGGCGGCATTCTGGCTGGGAGCAGAGCCTTTGTAGGGAATGAAATTGAATTTGGCACCGGAGCCATTTTCAACCGCCAGCAGGTTGAGGTGGTGGATCGAGCCGGCGCCACTGGCAGCCGCTTTGATGCTCTTCGGGTCCGCTTTGGCCGCTTCGATCAGGTCTTTGAGGGTCTTGTAGGGCGTGTCGGGGGTCACCGAGATTACATCCGGCGATCCGCCAACGATAAACACATCCCATACATCAAATTTTTTATCCCAACCGCCCTGCACACCGGCGGTAACATTCGACTCAGACAGACCGGTCAACGTGTACCCGTCGTGTTTTCGAGAATAGCCGAAATTCATGCCCACCGAACCGGCAACTCCGCCGGTTTTATTGATAACATTAATATTCACCCCCAGGACTTTAGCCATCTCGGCACTGATGATTCGGTTGCAGGTATCGGTTCCGCCACCGGCTCCCCAGACGACCACATTGGTAATGTCCCTTTTGGGAAAACTTTTGGCGAAAGCGCCGGTCGTAACGGCCAGAAGAACTACCAAACAAAAAATTAGAGTCTTTTTCATTTCAAACCCTCCTCCTATGTTGTTAGATTTTGGTTTCAGGACCCAGCGGTCCCCCAATGTTTAGACCAGATAAAGTTCATTTATGGTTGACTCGCATCCCCTCCTTTCATCAAGCTTGCATTATTCTTAGTGACGGGCGTTGTTCCGTTACCTTTTTCCTTCCCGTTTATCTCCCGTTTAAGATAGGCCAGAGATTTTTTGAAATGTAGACGCATTAAATCTTCGGCGGAATCGGAATCTCTCGCTTTGATGGCCTCAATCACCGCGCAATGTTCCTCAATGGTTTCATTGGGTGGTCGGACCAGTCCTTCGGAATGCAGAACCTGATAGCTGAAGCTGATAATATTGGTCGTCAGCAAAATACTCTTTAAAAATTCTTGGGCACCGACATCGATGACGAAACTATGGAATCGTCGGTCTTCGCGGGCATACCCTTTATAATCTGAAATAATTTTTTGCTTGGCAAAGTGCACGAAAAAGCTATTTAGCTTTTTTATATGAGCGTCGGTGACTCGAGCAGCAGCCCGTCTGGCCGCAAGTCCCTCCAAAACTTCACGCAGCTCGAAAATGTAAACCATCTCTTCTATGCTGAATAACCTCACAAAAAACCCTCTGCGAGGAACGGATTCGACCAGTTTTTCATGCTCGAGAAATTTCAGGGCGCTGATCAAAGGCGTGCGGCTGATTCCCAGATCCCGTGCCAATTTTTCCTGGGGAATTTTCTCACCGGGTAAGAGCTTGCGCTCGGTGATCATATCTTTCAGAATCGAATAGACCTTTTGATCAAGGTTCTCATGCTCTGCGCCTAAATTTATCATTCGCAATACTCTCTTGTTTTATTGCAATCAATTGGGTTAACTTTGGGCTAATACATTCCGGCTGAGACGTTCGCCCCTGAGCTCGCGACTGAAGGGCACATCGCGGGAAGCCCCGAATATGGGAAAGTTTAAAAAATGAGCGCAAAACTGTATTTTGTATTTTGTATTTTGTATTCAAAATTCAATACTGTTTCTGAAGCACCATGTCAAGAGCTAATTTCAGAAAGGGATAAAAAGGCTGTGAACTATAAAAACTTATTTAAATCAACTGATGTCACCAATGTCGGGTTAATCGGAACCGGTGCCTTCGGCAGATCCTTTCTGGCACAATCTCGTTGGACCCCAGGTATCAGGGTCCCGGTGGTATGTGATCAGGATCTTGAAACTGCCGGGAAGGCCTGCCTGCAGGCCGGCCTGGCGACGGAAGATCTGAAAGTTTGCCACACAGAATCGGAAGCAAACGACCTTATCGCTTCCGGCAAGACGGCAGTGGTCAGTGATGCTCGGCTGCTGATGAATCTGCCGATCGAGGTGGTGGTTGAGGCCAGCGGGATACCCGGGGCAGGGGCGTTGCATGGCCACGCGGCGATTGAAAACGGTAAACACGTTGTCATGGTTACAAAGGAGACGGATTGTGTGGTCGGGCCGATATTAAATCGGCTGGCTCAAAACGCCGGAGTGGTCTACACGCCGGCTGACGGCGACCAACCCAGCCTGTTGATCGGGTTGATTTCATGGGCCGAGATCCTTGGTTTTGAGATCGTGTGTGCCGGTAAAGCCGGAGAACTGGATTTTGTTTACGACCCCGATTCAAACACGGTTGCAAGAGTCAGCCAGACAGCATCCTTTTGCGGCGAAGATCTGTGGGAACTGGACGGCAACTCAGCAGAGCAGGGGATCAGCCGCCGCCGCCGGGTCCTTGAATCCTTGCCGCAATTCTCGGTGGCTGATTTGTGTGAAATGGCCATCGTCATTAATTCCACCGGTTACGATTATGATGCACCTCGGCTGCATGCGCCTATTGCCCGTATCATTGAGATGCCTGAAATTTTGTGTGGCCGTGCCGACGGGGGCATCCTCCAAAACGAAGGCGTTATTGATATGGTTAATTGTTTGCGCCGTTCTGATGAAATAAGCTTTGCCGGCGGCGTTTTTATCATCATAAAATGCCCGGAACGAGAAACCTGGCAGTTTTTGAAAAACAAGGGGCATCTTGTCAACCGCGCCGGCAGCCGTGCAATGATTTTTAGACCGTATCACCTGCTGGGGGCTGAAACTGCTACGTCGGTGCTGACGGCCAACCATCTGAAACTGCCCACCGGGGGTTCAGATCCGAACCCCCGGGTTGATGTGGGGGCTCGGGCAATCCGAACCTTGCAGCAGGGCCAGCGTTTAACCTTGGAACATGATCACTCGATCGCGGGCGTGCTGCCTGAAATGCTGCCGGCTAAAAAGATGGCTCCAGACAGCCCGATCCCCTATTATATGGCGGCCGGCAATAGCTTGAAACACACCGTTGAAAAAGGTAGACTGCTAACTTACGGAATGATCGAACATGCTCCCCTATCGTCGTGCCTGTGGAAACTGCGGCGTGAGCAGGAGGAGCTGTTTGGGATGTTAGGCCGTGAATTATAAAGCTGTTCGAAGGAATGACTAAAATTATAAAATGTCTAAAATACCTAAAGTTGAGGTATGCTATCGATTTTAAAAACTAACAACACTACAATTTTGGTATCTCGAATCTTATTAAGGAATGGATTCTTTTTTAATATTTTTTATTTGACAGGATAAACAGGATTATCAGGATGACATTCTCCGTCCGTGGGGAAGATTAATTCTGTACATATTCGCTTCGTCCGTTTTTTTCCGCATTCCAACTTCCGAATACCCTTTGCCCCTTTTTCCTTATTTAACCTCCGAAATTAGCCTGCCCTGCGTAGCCTGAAAGTCGAAGCAGGGAACCCTCGACCCTGAACCTTTTTCCCTCTTTACATCCCCAAACTTCCCTTGTATATTAAAAACGAATTAATTCCGGTCCTTAAACCCCAACTAAGGGGTAAACCCTTAAGACATGCATGAATGAAAGATTCAGATGATTAAGGAAACAGAACAAAAAGATTCATCGAGTGCTGATAAGGGGTTGGTTGCAATGTTTCTCAGGATGTCACCTGATGAGCGGCTTCTTGCCAATGATAATATGGTGCGTACAATTCTGGAGCTCAGAAATGCCTACAGGCAGCGAAAAACCGACCGCATTAGACCTAAGCGCAATACTTGAGGGGCTTTTAGAGGCGGGCATAAAATTTATTTTAGTTGGTGGCCTTGCTGCTGTCGTGCAAGGAGCCCCCGTCACCACAATGGATGTTGATATTGTCCATAACCGATCTTCCGAAAATATATCCAAGCTGATAGCCTTTCTCAAGTCGATCGACGCAATATACCGCCGACCAGACGGCAAGGTGATCGGACCAAATGAAGGGGATATTTCGGGGAAGGGCCATTTTCTTTTTACGACACGGTTAGGCCCTCTTGATGTTTTAGCTTTTATTGAGCAGGGAAGAGCTTACGAAGATCTCCTTGAACACACAGTGGAAATTGAGTTTAGAGGCCATGTTATTCGGGTTCTCAATCTTAAAGCATTGGTCGAGCTCAAGAAAGCATCAAGAGATCCTAAAGACAAACAGCGGCTGATAGTATTGGAAGAAACATTGAGACAGGTGAATGAAGAATACGGCATTAACCAGGAATCAAAAAGGAGCAGCGCTAAGAATGATGACGTCGATCAATAGTGTCGCCGATCAAAAGTTTTGAGAGGGACGTGTGATACGCCGGCGCTCCATCCATTCCCCTTAAGATTGGTTATTGGTGAGATCATCTTTATTAGAATTTTCAATGGCCGCAAAAAGCACAAAAATCAAATTTCAGAGATAGTAAATTCAATGTGTTACAATGAACACAAGTCGAAATTCCGACTTTTTACGAATCCATCAATTGGTTGCCAACGAACAGGCCCTTGATCGGCCAGCAGCATAGAAGAGAAAATTGTGAAATTTTTGACTGATGTTAATGTTGCGGTTTGGTTTGTGTCTTGTACCAGACTCGCATTTCTTTTCACCTTTTACCTTTCGTATTGTTCCCTCTTTTCGCCTTACAAATTCGTTTAGCCCCTTTATTTTCATCTAACCTCTGAACCTTCAACCCTGAACCTATTTTATCATTTACATCCCCAAATTTTTTCTGTATATTAAAAACGAATTAATTCAGCTTTTTAAACCCTTAGGGGACGATCAACATGGTTTATTTGGATTAAAACCCTGCTCTCATCTTGAGATGTGGGGTTTTTTATTTTCCCGATTTTTTAATACACATGTTTTTGCTCCGAAATTTACCCTAAAATCGATAAACGAATATTTTAGGCGCA
>JBAVYC010000385.1:0-2940 GCA_049698595.1 Desulfobacterales bacterium
TTGTAGATACAGGCATTGATGTTTTCTTCGGGAACCGACAGAAAAAACGCCGGGTCAAGGCTTTTGATATCCGAATAGTCCCTGACCTTCAGAATGCCTCCCTCGGCCGACCATGAAACCCCCGGCCAAACCATGGGCCAGATACCGGCAGCCGCAGTGGCTGCTGAAAGCTTTATGAAACTTCGACGATTCAATGAATACCTTGATGAGTTAATCTCTTTTTTCGACATAAGTTCACCTCCTGGTTTCGTCGGACTTTAAGTATGATGATTTTGGAGTCTTCTCCATTTCCCCCTGATGACAGCGTTTAAAATACTTTTCTAAGCAGCACCATTCTTCGTCATTCGTCATTCCCTCTCAGGTCGATAGTTTCGAAAAATCGGCAAACCTGCCAAACAGGGTGGCAATCAGCCCCAGCAGCGCCAGCCGGTTGCGGCGCACAGCCATATCATCTGCCATGACCATGACCCCTTCAAAGAAAGCATCCACGGCATCGCGCAGAGACGCAATTTCAACAAGGGCCTGGTCAAAGAGCTCTTTTTCCAAATTGTCCTCTACCTGCTTTTTAACCGCTTGATAGGCGGCCAGAAGCGCCGGCTCGGATTCATGTTGGAACAATTTGGGGTCCAGCGCGTCAGCCTGGAAATCATCTGCCTTTTTGATAATGTTTACCACCCGCTTGAATGCCACGGCCAGAGGCTCGAAATACGGCTTGGCCTTGAGTTTTTCAAGAGCCCCTACCCTACTCCATGTTTCCGGAATATCAGTACATGAGGCACTGAGAACGGCAGCGATGGTATCCTTTGATGACCCGTCTTCAGCCAGCAGGTGGGCGATGCGGTTTTGCAGGAACCGGTGAACATTTTCGACCAATTCGTTCATTTCCGGATCATTTTTCCCCTCAAACTGCGCCACGCTGCTTTGGATCAGTTCTCGCAATGAAAATGAAAACCCCTTATCTCGCATGATTTGAATGAGCCCGATCCCCTGTCTTCGAAGTGCATAAGGATCGGATGCGCCGGTGGGTATCAGGCCGGCGCTGAAACATCCGCAAATGGAATCAATCTTATCGGCAATGGAAAGTATCGCCCCCACCAGTGTTGCCGGAAGGGGTGCTCCGGAATACACCGGCCGGTAATGTTCTTCGATGGCAGCGGCCACCATGGGGAGTTCACCCGCCACGGTAGCATAGATTCTTCCCATAACCCCCTGCAACTTCGGAAACTCACCCACTACCTGACTGACCAGATCGGCCTTGCTCAACCGGGCGGCACGGCTAAGCTGGGTTTTCAAATCAGCATCTTTGGTGTCCGGCGACGGTTTGACATCAACCAGAGAAGCAAGATATTCGGCAATTTTTGCCACTCTTTCAATTTTTTCATACATGGTTCCCAGCTTGGCTTGAAAGAGAACGCGTTTTAACTTCTCCACCCGATCATCATCCGTGAGTTCCAGATCACCGCGATAGAAAAACTGCGCATCCGCCAATCGCGCCCGCAACACCCTCTCATGCCCTTTTGCGGCCAACGCCAAATCCCGGGCGGCGGTATTGTTTACCGCAATAAAACTCGGCATCAGCCTGTTGTCTTTGTCGACCACGGCAAAGTATTTCTGATGCTCACGCATGGCGTTGATCAGGACCTCATCCGGCACTTCAAGAAATGCCTCATCAAAGTTACCGGCCACGGGTACCGGATATTCCACGAGATTGTTGACGATATCCACCAGTTCGTCATCGGGCAGAATTTTGCCGCCGAGTTTTTGGGCGACCTCGGCGATACCGCATTCGAGCATTTTCTTGCGTTCCGCCATGTCGGCCAGAACCCATGCAGAACGCAGCTTTTCCAGGTAGTCATCGGCGACGTCCAATTTAATTTTACCGGGGGCCATAAAGCTGTGCCCGCATGTATAACGTCCGCTTTTTACATTGCCGAGATAAAATGGGATAATCGATTTTCCCAATAATGCTACAATCGTATGAATCGGCCGCGCAAATTCGACATCCAGGTCGGCCCATCTCATTTTCTTGGGGAACGGAATGGATAAAATGACTTCCGGTAAAATTTCTTTTAGCAGGGTTTGAGTTGCCAGACCACGCTCCATTTTTACAGCAGCCAGGTAGGAACCCCTGGGAGTTTCTTTTACGGTGAGTTTGTTGACGGACACACCGATTTTTTCAGCAAACTTTTGCGCGGCCATGGTCGGCTTGCCGTTCTCATCAAAGCCAACTTTAGCCGGCGGACCGATTACTTCACTTTTTATTGACTTTTGTTTACGGACCACATTTTCGACATTGACCGCCAATCTTCGTGGCGTACCATAAACCTGGGCGTCGCCGTGTTCGATGCGAGCATCCGATAATTTTTGCAGCAGTGCAGAAGACAAAGCTTTCAATGCAGGCCGGATATAGCCGGCCGGGATCTCTTCAGCTCCGATCTCAAGTAATAGATTATCCATAGTCACCTCAGTAGCGAGTTGCGGGTTGCTTGTTGTGTGTTGCTTGTTGTGAGTTGTGTGTTGTGTGTTGTGGGTTGCGGATTGCGGGGCCACACAAATTTCTCCTTCAGAATTCACGGGTCGGCGGTCCAGAACTCGTGTGAAACTTCATTTCAAAAGTAGGTGCTGGTTCTATTTTGGGCCACGATAGATTTTGTAGGTTGGGTTGGGACTATTCCAGGTTTTGTTGGGTTTCGTTGCACTCAACCCAACCTACATTTTGCCGGTGTTATTGCGAATTGCGAAACCCAACAACGGCCGATTTAGGAACCGAGCCCCAAAAGTTTCTTTTCCGATCAGAATAGCCGCTTTGGCCGGCCAGCGGCGATGCTCGAGTGAAACATTGTGAGTAGCATTAGGCCGCAGAAATCGCAAAAGACAAAAATCGAGATAGTTCCAGATCTCACCCTTTTTTATTTAATTCATGCGCCAGGCGCACAAAAT
>JBAVYC010000386.1:0-2961 GCA_049698595.1 Desulfobacterales bacterium
GGACCTTCTGCGGTATTGGCATTCATGGGCAGTGGCTGTGGATTGACCCTGAAAGAGAGGTTGTTATCGCCAAAGTGTCCGCCCAGGCAGAGCCGGTGAATGACGATACCGACATGTTGCTGGTTCTTGCTTTCGAGGCAATCGCCAAAGCAATCAGCTAGCCGATCCCTCTTTTATTTAAGGAATCGAATTAGTGCCATCTAATATGAATTATTAAAAAATTAGGAAATCGGTAATATTTGAATTGTTAATAAAAACAAAAAAAGAGATTTGGATGATTGAAACAGGACAAGCGGCAATCACAGGAAATAGGATTTACTTTTTAGATAATTTAAGAACTTTCATGATTTTTTTGGTGGTTTTATATCATGCCGGCGGAGTTTATGAAAGTAGCGGCATTTGGGCTTCTTTCTGGCTTGTTGATGACCCTGCAACTAACAATTTGTCTGGTATTCTAAATTTAATTATAGATATTATGGTTATGCCAACCATATTTTTTATTTCAGGTTTTTTTGCGCCTTTATCTATGAAAAACAAGGTAGGGAGGGCATTTTTAAAAGATAGATTTAAAAGACTTATCCTTCCCTGGATTATTGCTGTTTTGACGCTAATTCCCCTATACAAAATTATATTTTTATACTCTCGAAATTTACCTCAAGAAAGTTGGACCACCTACTTTCACTGGAGCAATGGAATTTGGAGTCAAAACTGGCTATGGTTTCTACCGGTTCTTTTTTTATTCGACATACTGTATTTTCTCTTCTCAAGCCTAAATAAAAATAGATCGAATATTACCCTGAAGAAAGCTGTTTTTGCAATCTTTCTCATTGGGTTTATTTATAGTTTCTGTATGAGCATGTTTAAATTTCAGGGCTGGACAAAAACAATATTTATAGATTTCCAAAATGAAAGGCTATTAATCTACTTTATGATTTTTCTATTGGGTTCTCTATGCTATAGACTTAAGATATTTGAGTCTGAGGTCACAAGTAAAAAATTATACATCGTCATTAACTGCATTGCATGGATTCCGATAAACCTATATATTCTAGTCCTCATAAATTTTTTTATAAGGCCGGGTAGCTTTATTTTTACAGAAATTATAGATAGAATTCTTCTTTGGCTTGGTTTTCATCTTTCATTGTTATGTTTGCTGTATCTGATGGTTACAACATTCAGATATTATCTGAATAAGCAAGGCAGAATTTTAAAAGCGTTGAATGAAAATTCTTATAACGTTTATATCATTCATGTCATTGTTATTGGTGGCATAGCATTGATCATGCTTAACACAACAATTCCTTCGCTCTTGAAATATCTAATTTTGGTAGTAGCGACTTGGATCATAAGTAATTTGATAGTATCCTTTTTTAGGAATCTGATACAAAAGCTTGACTTAAATATCAAATCTTAGTTTATAGTATCAACGATACAGGTAAACCCCAATATTGCATAAACAATTCGGAAAGGAGGTGACGAAATTTAAATTTTGATTGAATATTGAATCTTTGAACGCTTACGGAAAGGGAGGTTGATCGTAATGAAGAAAAATCAAGTAGTTATAAGTTGCGTGGCGCTTTTTATTTGCTTATTTTTTTCTTTTGGGTTTTTAACAACTGCGCTGGCCGCAGGCAACTATAAGGACTACCCGGTCCCCAAAGAGTGTCTGGACCAGGTCAAAAAAGAGGGCAGTATTTTACACATCTACGATTGGGCGGAGTGGTGGCCGGAGGACCTGTTTAAGAATTTTACCAAAGAATTCGGGGTGAAGGTTACACGGGATCATTATGCCGACACGGAAGAGATGGTCACAAAAATCAAGTTAAACCCCAAAACACCCTATGATCTGGTGCTTGGTGCCGGACCCAGCGATGCGGTGCGGTTAAATGGCATGAAACTGCTGCAACAATTAAACCATGCCTGGCTGCCCAATGTAGATGCCTATTTAATGGATAAATACAAAAAGTTTGATTTTGATCCCGGCAACCATTTTCAAATTATCGATTCCATCTTTCTGACCACCTATACCTACAATTCGAAATTCATTGATCCCAATGATCCGATGATTGGTTCCTGGAAGATGTTGTTCGATGGCGCCCCCAAATACAAGGGCAAGTTTACCATGATCGATAACCAAACTGAGACTATCGGCGCAGCGCTCAAATATCTCGGTTATTCGTATACTTCAGATAATGAATCGGAACTGATGAAAGCCCGCGATGTCCTCATGAAGCAAAAGCCCTATGTAATGGCCTATGATTCCTGGCCCCGCAGGCTGTTGGTCGAGGAGGAGGCCTGGATGTCCCATTTGTGGGTCGGCGACGGCTGGCTGCTCTCCAAGGATGTCCCGACATTCAGGGGGGTAATTCCAAAGGAGGGGTCTTATATTGCAGGCAATACGGATTTCATTCCCATCGGTGCCAAACATCCGGCAGCGGCACACCTGTTTTTGAACTACCTTTACAGGACGGAAGTCAACGCCATGCTGGTCGCGTGGATCGGTTATCCGCCGGCGCACAAGCATGTTATGGAGCTTATGTCCGATGAGATGAAAGCCTGGCCGGGTTTCATACTCAAAGAGGATTATCTGCAGAAGTGTGACTGGTTTCATCCGCGAATGATTACCGGCCGAGGTCAAGAACTCCGAACCCAAATCTGGGAAGAACTCAAGAAATAGCGTTTTAATGTCATAACGGGGCGATGCGGACGTTTTCCTAAATCGTCCCTTATCTTTTATTCCTCTGATCATGTAGAGGGAAAATCGGTTTGCTCGTTTCGTGATACGAAGTACAGAGTAATACTCCGAATTCGACCGCTTCAGTCAGTCACGCAGAACGCGTAAATCGTACCACGCAACCCTTGTAACCATCGAATAGTAGTCAATTACCGGAAGCCAGTCACCAGCAAGATGGAGGTCTGCATGCATCAGCCTACCGTTGCAATAAGCCCGCAATCCAGCAG
>JBAVYC010000387.1:0-1553 GCA_049698595.1 Desulfobacterales bacterium
ATGTATGTCACCGTCACGGATGATGGCGAGGGCATCAAGAAAATCTATCCCAAGCCCGATATTGACAGAATTATTGATAATCTGGATCCTGCAATCGGGTTTGGCATATTCCTGATCAAGCAACTCGTCGATGAGGTGGACTTCAATATCAGGACCGAAAAAGGCAATGGCTTGAGAATGGCGATTAAAAAATCCAAATCAGACCGGGGGGGAGTTTGATCAGGCCGTTATCAGAGATCTTTTACATAAACCAGCATAAATGATTCCCCATAGTTCTCCCGCCGACGCCTTAAACCAGAGGCCTTTGCCGGAGGGGCAGATGGCGGGTGGAGAAAGTGAAGGTTGAAGATGCAGAATGAAAATGAAATTGCACTTGAAAAGCAGGGTGAAATAACGATCTTGGATATCCGGGGTGATATTACTGCATTTTCTGAGCCTTTCCTAAACGAAGCTTACCAGACCGCAAGCAGTCAGGGTGCCGCCAAAATCCTGTTAAAAATGGACCAGCAGGCCTACATCAACAGCGGCGGTATAGCCGTGCTGATTCAGATTCTGGCCCGGACCAGACAGAAAGAACAACACATCGGGATTACGGGAATCTCGGAGCATTTTAAGAAAATCTTCAACATGGTGGGAATTACCAAATTTGCCAAAATATACAATACCGTGGAGGTCGCCCTGGAAACCTTGACGGCAGAACCGCAATAAGCCCACAGCGGGTATACAAGGCACAACCCTACGCGTATCTCAAATTGTCAGGCCTTTGTCCTGTTGAATATGCAAATTTGATGAATTCTAGTAAAATAAAGTAGTTAAAAATCGAATCCATTCAACACTCAGTCAGTGCCCTTAAGGGAATGAGTCAATGGACAAACCACCCGCCAACAATGAAATAGACACGATAACCCCGCAATTAGAAGAAATTGAAAATCAGTGTCAGCCATTGGAAAAAGGCTTGCAGGAAAGCGAGGAAATTTATCGAAGTCTGGTGGATTTGAGTCCGGATGCGGTGGTCATATTGCAGGATGGCCGTTATCAGCTTATCAGTTCAATGTTTACGCGGCAATTCGGTTATACCCGCGAAGATGTCAACAACGGGTTAAGTTTTTTCAGGTTAGTTCAAGAAAAAGATCTACCGGCCGTCCGCCGGCGTTATGAGGATCGGTTGGCCGGAAACTCCGTTCCAAAAACCTTTCGCATAGATCTCCTTGCCAAAGATGGAAGAATAATCCCCTGTGAGACCTCGGCCGCTATGATTTCCTTCAATGGACGCCCTGCAGATTTGGTCGTCATCCGTAACATCAGCGAACGTATCTTGGCAGAAAAAGCATTGCAGGCGAGCGAGGCAACCTTTCGTGCAATGTTAAATTCCACCCATGATCTTGCTCTTCTATCAAAACGAGACGGCACAGTGTTAGCCGTTAACACTAGTATGGCTGAGAGATTCGGCAAAAGCCCTGAGGAATTCAAAGGTTTGAACATTTATTCTCTCATGCCGTCGGAAGCCGCAGCATTGCGAAAAAGCAAGGCCCAAGAAATGTTTCGCACAAAAC
>JBAVYC010000388.1:0-2021 GCA_049698595.1 Desulfobacterales bacterium
ATCATGCCCCATGTAGATAATTTTTTGGCGCGGCTCTAGCCGGGGGTGATGACTATTATCCTTTATGTCCTTTAACCGTTCAGCCGTTAAGATGTCTGAGGACCATGTAATCCAGCATCTGAAAGAATCGGTCGGGCTCGTGGCCCGCAACACCTGTAGGCGGCGAGTACCGACTTCGGATAAGCAGCTCGGAGTGCTGCGCAGTAAAATGCCTGCCGGCGGAGGATGCTGCTGCCGGCAGGCATTTAGCAGAGGGAGGAGTACTATGGTTTAAGTCTGTTGGACGGGCTTAAATTGACCGACCGTGTCACCCGTGGCGGAAGGTGATCCCGGTCCCATCGAGCTGCTGCCGACACCACCATAAGAGGAGACCTCAAAATCCGGATAGGCGTTGCCGCCGTGTTCGGCAAAATCGAGCCCTTCCATTTCTTCTTCGGCAGACACCCGCAGGCCGACTGTTTTATCGATTAGTTTAAACATGAGAAATGCAGCTGGAAATACCCACAAAAAGCAGGCGCCAATACCGAGCAGCTGGACGCCAATGATTTTGGCCGAGGTGCCACCGATGTTGAATATTCCGGCAGCCAGAGTACCCCAGGCACCGCATACACCGTGTACCGAAATGGCGCCGACCGGATCATCCACTTTGATTTTATCAAAGAAAAGAACCGAAAGCACAACGATGATACCGGCCGCGGCACCGATCATGACGGCGCTCAACGGGGTAACCGATGCACAGGGTGCGGTGATCGCCACCAGACCAGCTAGAGCACCGTTTAAGCTCATGCCGATTTCGGGTTTACCGAATTTTATCCAAGAGGTTACCATGGCTAAAACGGCACCGGCGGCGGCCGCCAAATTGGTGTTGACAAAAATCATGGCGATGTCCTTGTTGGCAGCGGTGGTGGATCCGGGATTGAAACCGAACCAACCCAACCAGAGGATGAAAACACCCAGGGCAGCCAGCGGCATGTTATGGCCCAGAATCGGTTTGATCCGGCCGTCTTTGGTGTATTTGCCCATACGGGGGCCCAGTACAATGGCACCGGCCAGGGCGGCCCATCCGCCGACCGAGTGAACCACTGTAGAACCCGCGAAATCTATAAATCCAACACCCTCAAGCCAGCCCTGACCGTTGAACAGGCTGCCCCAGGCCCAGCTGCCGAAAACCGGGTAAATAATTGCGCTCAGCCCGGCACTGTAAATCAGGTAGCCGGAGAATTTGGTCCTTTCAGCCATGGCTCCGGAAACAATGGTTGCCGCTGTGGCGCAAAATACGACCTGGAACATCCAAAAGGCCAGGACCCAGGGATCACCACCGACTTCAAAGTCGGACAGGAAAAATCCTGAGGTGCCGAACCAGCCGGTGGACGTCGCACCAAACATTATCCCGAATCCAACGGCCCAGAAGGCCAGTGATCCCATGGAAAAATCCATCAGATTTTTCATCATGATGTTGACGGCGTTTTTGGCTCGGGTAAATCCGGTCTCTACCATGGCAAAACCGGCCTGCATGAAAAATACCAAAGCAGCGGCCACCAGGGTCCAGACGTAATCGGCATGGGTCTGTACCAGGTCGATCAGGTTTTTATTTGATTCGATTGTCGGTGGCTCGTCTGCAGCCCAGGAACGAGAAATACAAATTGCTGCAAACAAAATTGAAAGTCCTAATTTTTTCATGATGATTTTATGTCTCCTTTTAGTAAAATATTTTGTTTAAATTGCACTGATACCTGTTTCACCGGTCCTGATGCGGATGGCTTCCTCCATCGCTGAAATGAATATTTTGCCGTCACCGATTTTGCCGGTTTTGGCCGTATTTTTTATAATATCGATTACCTGGTCGGCAAGATCGTCATCGACCACTACACCTAGTTGAACTTTGGGAACAAAGTCCACCTGATACTCGGCGCCACGATAGATCTCCTTATGTCCGCGCTGCCGGCCGAAGCCTTTGACTTCGCTGATGGTCATGCCGTTAACCCCGATGGCATTCAGCGCCTCCTTGACTTCTTCTAACT
>JBAVYC010000389.1:0-1875 GCA_049698595.1 Desulfobacterales bacterium
CTTCTAATTTTTCCGGTTCATCCGGGATAGGTCTTAAGCTTATCGAGTATCCAGCATCCAGAATCAAGTATCGAGTATCCAGCATCCAGTATCGAGCATAAGGAGAGATAAAAAATGAACATGAACATGGAAATTCACTTTCCCGGAGGGAGAAAAGTTTATTCTGATTATAAGGGCTTTACGATCAAAACCGACCAAAGCAAAGCAGACGGGGGCGACAATAGCGCATCGACCCCTTCGGACCTGTTTTTTGCAGCGATTGGTGCATGTATGGGACTTTATGCGTTGGATTTTTGCAAAAGACGCAAGATCGACCCCGGTCAATTAAAGCTTTCCGTTGAAGTGCAGTCCCATGATAAAATCCGTCTGGTTGAAAAAATGATTTTCAATATTGATCTCGCGCCGGAATTTCCGCAAAAATACACCTCGGCCCTGATCCGATCAATGAAACTGTGCTATTTAAAAAAGCATTTTGAGTATCCGCCCCAATTTGAATTCGTGACCCATCAAAAATGATATGGCCGCAAAAAGGCTCAAAAAGCACAAGTATCGAATTTCAGGGCTTCTAAATTCATGGTGTTACTATGAATAAAAATCGAAATCCTGCGTTCTTACGAATCCATCAGAAATGATCAAAAAATACAACGCCATGGTTTCATCGGACTGGAACGGGTGTCTGGCACCCTGCGGACCGTTTGACTTCATTTCTTTTGCATATCCACGACTGAAATCTGAATTAAACGCGATTTTCGGACAATACACCGGCAATTTTATCTCCCTGGGTGAGGCCGTCGAGCAAATTCGGGAACTGCTGCCCGACCCCATATCCCCGGATCAAATGGATGCGTACCTGGATGAATCCTTCAGCACCTATACGGGGGTGCCGCAATTGATCGAATGGTGCGCAAGTAATAACATTTTGTTTATGATCAATACCACCGGCATGATCGGCTATTTTCAGCGGATTTTTGCCAAACGTCTTCTTCCCCGGGTGCCGGTGGTATCGGCGCACCCGCTGATTTACTACCCGCGGAACTCCAGCGAATTCTTGCGCGTTTATGAGCTGCTGGAGACCGGGGACAAAAGCAAAAATACCGCTGCGGTCGCCCGCTCACTGGCCATTCCGGCCGCAAAAATATTTTTGCTGGGAGACAGCGGCGGTGACGGCCCCCACTTCGAATGGGGGGCGGCTAAAGGCGCCTTTTTGATCGGCAGTATGACCAAGCCGTCGCTGGATAACTACTGTCGCAAAAAAGCCATTGAAATCAACCTACGGTTTGGTTTGGACTATACCCAGCATGGGAAAGCGACGCTTATAGAGGAATTGCAGATAAATTTTATGGATCTGACGGATACCATTGGCGAAATGCTGAGGCTATAAGTGTTTTCGGCGAATACCAGCGCCGGGTGGTTTTTGCGACTAAAGCAAATTTTCGCCGAACACTTCCAACGCCGGCCCTTGGATCCGCGGATCGTCGTAATCCAGAAACCGACCGCTGAATTCCCGGGGTGCGTAAAACGCCAGCCAGGCAATTGAGCGGCCCGGAATTGCCGCCGGCTCCAATTCTCCTCGATCCTTAAGCTGCCGATAATAATCCGCCTGGTCGGACGGCATAGTGCGCGGGCCCTCTTCCCGGATAAAGGTTTGCATATCCGTGTCAACTACCCCCGGTCTCACGGCTACGGTTGTCAATTCAGGTTCTTCGACAGCCAGAACCCGGGTAAAATGATTCAGAGCGGCCTTGGCGGTGCAATAGGCACTGATGGATTCCAACGCCAGATTGGCGGCTCCGCTGCTCACATTTACAATTCGTCCGTTTTGCCGACTTAAAGCGGCTGCAGCGGCCCTGATCAGATTGAACGGACCGATCAGAT
>JBAVYC010000390.1:0-4834 GCA_049698595.1 Desulfobacterales bacterium
GTGAAATAGAAAAAAAGTTTCACGGGGTAAAAATGATGGAATGTTGGGCACGCAGTGAAGCTTTAGCGCTATTATGGCCCCGGTGAAACAGAAAAAAAAGGTTTCACGGGGTAAAAATAATGGTCAAAAACGCATAACTTCAGTGTTTGGATCAAGGTTATTGGGATCAATTCCAGATGACCACAGCCTTTGCATTGGTAGATATGACATCCTAATACAGGGGTGCGGCAAGCTAATAGCTTGCGCAAATTTTCAAAGACAACCGGCCTGATCCAGCGTTTGTATTGGGCTACAAATTGGACCCGATGCACAGCAAGTATGGCCGCAATATGATAACGGGTATGAGATGCGGGGCGAAGCATAATCTTCACTTAGAATGAAAGTTATCTTCCCACTTTTTATCGGTTTGCTTTTTTTGAAGAGATTCAATCAGTTTAAGTAACGCATTTTCAACCTTATAATGCAGCTGGTCCAAGCGCTCGTAGTCATTCGTTGTTATTTGCTCGGCTTGCCTGCAACTGGTATAGCAAGAATGAAATTCGCCGCAGGAACCAAGTGAAATGTTTAGGTGATTCAGGTATTCTAAATCCTCTGTTGATGTTTTTTCGATCCATGGTTTGTTTATCCCATGAACCGTATTATTTTTCAACCAGATGGAACACCAATGGTCCCAATATTCCATCATTCCATTGTTCCATTATTCCATTATTCCATTATTCCAATTGTGAGCGAAGCGAACTAAGTTCGCCTTATCATTTTACTTTTCCCGATGTTTATGGTAACAATATTTTTCGATATATTACTTTATATTTTGCTATGATTCGGTAATGGCATGTCCGCTTTGAGTGAAACTGCACGCATAAAGGTTTGATAAAATGGAAGATGATGATCACGGCCCCTGGATGAATGATGATATATTGCCGCGCCCCACGCCGAAAGATTTAAGAGGGCGCCAATCGGTAAGGGCAACATTTAAATTATCCGCTAAAGCCATCGAGACGATGAGTATTGTGGCGGTTCATCTGGGAATTAAACAAAAATCCCTTTTTGATCATTTAATCGAGGACGTGCAATCTTTAAAATTAATTGCACGCGAAGTAGAGGCGGAGCACTTTAGCAGGATCGGCCACATCCAAAAGACCTTTGTGATCAGCCGCAGAACACTTTCCTATTTGGATGAAACTTCGAAGCGCTTTAACGCTCCGCGTGATGCTCTGGTTGAATACTCCATCCAAAGGTTGTTGCCGGTAATTGCCAGAGAACGGGAAAAACATCGAAGACGCAAAGAAATACTGCGGGAAATGAATAACACTATGGCGGACGGCTTGAAAATCCTACAAAAATCCAAGACGCTTTTGGGGGAAGACGACCCGCTTTTCCTCAGATGGGAATCTGCGATGAAAATGTTGGCGAATACCCAGCGCGATATAGAGACGTTCATTGAAAAAGGGAAAATTATCGAGGATTTCTGAGCCGGCTGCTTGAATCTAAATTGAGCGCATAACTCTAATCCTTATTTTTAGTTTTCAAGACATACAAGGTGATCGCAACAATGGCGGCACCGGCAATCATACTGATTCTGTCACCGAATATCACCCCATACAAAAAATCAAGCGCACCCAACACGATAAAAAAAGGAATGAATGCTTTCTGCATTAAAATTCCAACCACAAAATCTTTTTGAGTCTCGTTTTCATTGAAACCAGCATGTCACCATTCCATTGTTCCAATTGTGAGCGAAGCGAACTGCTTTTTGGCGTCTAACGCGGTTCGAGCAAAAGCACCCCGTTTTCCGTATTAATATCCATGCGAAACCGGCGCAGGTAATTCATTCCCAGCAATCCCCACTCGGATTGATTCGGCAGATCCAGAACCAGCGCTTTCAGGTCGGTTTCTTCCCAGCCTTCCACGGTGATCGAAAACAGAGTGACTTCCGGTGCATACTTAACGCCGCCTGCGGTATAGACCTTTCGCATGGGGCTGCTTGCATCCACCTCCAATCCAAGTTCTTCCGCGGCAGACCGCGGTATTGTCAACAGCGATGCGCCGGTATCAACAATGAAATTCTGATTTGCGCGGCCGTTCAAGACGGCCGTAAGTGGTATTTGCCGGGTACCGGGGGTAAAGTTAATGATGATTTTGCCTTCCTGAGCTTTTAATTCTGAAATTTGAGTCTGCAGATTCCGGACCTTATCATTCAGGGAAGACGGATATTCTCTCATCACCAGGAGCTCTTCAGCCCCAGCCCAGTCATTTTCCGCCAGTGCCAGTTGGACCCCCATCAAATGAATGTCCGCATCGTCCGGTAATTCCTGGCTGCCGAGTCGATAGGCCCGCCAGGCCCCCCGCAAATTACCATTTTTAAACAAAGAGGTAATCCAGTTCTGATAAAGGCCGGAAAAAAATTTTCCAAGGGTGACACGATCCAGCTCGAATGCCGATGGCAGGCCGGCAACCACATTGTCGGTAAGATTTATCGCCTCTTCAAAGCCATACCCTTGCGCGGTGGCCTGGCCGATATCCATCAACAGCCCAATATCGGCAGCTTCGACAAGCATCTGCACATCGAAGATGTCGGCCACTGCCCTGGCAGCTGCGGTTTTTAAGGCATCACCAATCAATGCCCGCATGTTTTCGATGACAGCTGCCTTTTGCAAATGTGCCGGTGTTTCTTTGGCCGAAAGTTTTGGCTCGAATTTAAACCCATTGGCAAAGGCCTCCAGCCGTTCAATCGAGCTGTACTCTGCCCCCATCCCCAAGGCCCGTGTAAATTCTTCTTCTCTGCTGTTGGCAAATGTAATCCGGTAAAAATCATCCACCCGAATCTGTGGTCTCAGATATTTTCCTTCATCACCACTCCAGACGAAAGCACCGGTAACCAAATCGCCGAAAGTCCAGCCCACCGCGCGGTCCTGCTGCACCAAAATCCCGGTCTCCGCAAAATCTCCCGGCAAAAAGCCTTCAATAAAATATCCCTGCTCCCTAACATTCTCGAGATCCACCGGCTCAGGAGAATTATCCGTTGTTATTGAAAGCCAGGCCAATTGCTCGGTTGCCGACCATGGATAGAGTTCCGGTCCATCGATGGTCAAATCCTCTAAAATCCGCCACAGCCCGATGCTGTCGTTGTCGCTGTAAATTCCACCAACAATGCTCATCTCGGTATCCGGCTCCATCTTCAGAACCCATTCGGCGCCGCCCAGACATACCTGTTTCGGTAATGCGACCCAACCGCCGCCCACTACCGCTACCGGAACTTCATTGATCACCTTGCCGGTGATGTCTTTGATGACAACCACCCCCACTGGAATCTTCTTGGGGGAGATCACCGGTGAGACTTCTTCATTTTTAGTGGGTGAAGGAGGCTCCCTTGGAGGGGTTTCAGTTTTCGTGACTTCCTTTGGGGGAGCTTGAGCGACTGAGGGAACGGGTTGGCGAGCCGCTTTTGGCGGCCGCAGATTAGATAGCCGCAGATGAAAGTAGAACATGGCAGCAATGAATAAAAGAACGGAAACAAGAAGCCACATCCATTTTTTTCGGTCGGCGGAGGGCTTTCGCAGCGAAAAACCGCAATTCAGGCAAAAATTGGATCCTTCCGGATTATTCGTATAGCATTTGGGACAGACCAGAATGGTCTCGTCATCAGGTAATATTATTTCAAGGTCGGAATCCGTCATTGGTCTGTCAATTTATGCCTGTAAGAGTCAGGCAGTTCCGAGAAGGGAGAAAGTTGCATCGCCGGATCCAGTAGTTAGTCGTTACAACACATAGACAACATTAGTGTCTCACAAATCATAATTTTCGGCAAGTTCAAGGTTTAGGCGGCATCACCTAGCGCCGTTTTCGAAATCAATCCCGCACCGGCTTGAGGCATTCCCTGACCTGGGTAAAACTTTCGGGCGCCGCAACCAGCAGATGATCGTCGATCTTCTGCCCGTCCAGGTATTCATTCAGATGAAAATCGCAGCCGTCAAAATTACACACCTTTCCCCCGGCGGCCTCGAGGATCACACGGGCGGCTGCCAATCCCTGAAACGACTCATTGGCAATAACCGCTGCGTCGGCTCGCCCCATGGCCACATAGCAGATGTGGGCGGAAGCACATCCCAGATTGCGCATCTTACCCGGAAAGGTCGATCGGTAATACTGGTGAAAGCGGGAGAATGTAAACAGCACACTCTCATCATTGATGGTCGGTGCTTCGGATATTTGTATTTTCTTTTTACC
Organism: Desulfobacterales bacterium; assembly: GCA_049698595.1. GTDB lineage: Bacteria > Desulfobacterota > Desulfobacteria > Desulfobacterales > JAFDCJ01 > JAFDCJ01. Next base: position 4,228 of record JBAVYC010000390.1, read on the forward strand.
CCAAAAAGCATTCTGTCCGGCCCTGGCATGAAATATATCGCCGGTGGCCGGCATGTAAAACACACCTAAAATAGGCCAGAAATTATCGAGCAATGCCATGGACATCCCCCAGATGGGAATCCCGGCCTGATAATTGGCCACACCCTCGATGGGATCAAAAATCCATAGATATCGTTTTCCTTCATGGGAATATTTTTCGTTAAGTTGGTCATATTCAAATAAGTGGTGATCCGGAAAACGCTCGTTTAGTTTTTCCTGGAAATAGTCCGCTATGCGAAGATCCGCCTCGGTAACCATTCCCTGGTCGAATTTAACCCGGGTCTGGCCCTTTCCATAAAACGGCATGGCTTTTTTCCCGGCCTGTTTGATGAACTCCATGGCAAATTCGCTTAACTCTTCGACCCCATGACCTTTGCTACCCATTTTTCCTCCTTTTGTTGATGCGTTTGACGACGGGTTAAATATATTAAACATTAATCATCTGTGATCTTGATAACAACTAACGTTACATCATCTTCAAGTGCACGATCGCCTAAAAACCGATTGAGGGTATTAAAAATGCCTGTTAATTTTTATATCACCATAGCCGCCGCAGTCGAATGGATCA
>JBAVYC010000391.1:0-2846 GCA_049698595.1 Desulfobacterales bacterium
TTCCTGGGAGTTAAACGGGCGTGCAAATGCCTTTTATAAAAAATGGCGTTTTAAAGTCGTCGGCCGGCAAAAATTTGTGGTCGGAAGCGATATCCAGAATGACCATATTTTCAGCCTTCAACTTTGAAGTTTCCATTGCAGAGGCTGTTAGGCTGTTTAAAAAAGCCAGTCAGGAAGAACGACAGAAGGTATTGTGAAGAAAACGAATATCTGGAAATCGCTATCCAAAAAATGATTTTCTCAGAAGTACACCGGCTTTTCGCTTACCGGAAAAATACGCCAAACATTATAGGGGTTTTGTCCCTGTCGGATGCAGCCAGGCTGCGGTCGGGCGCCTGCCATGCCTGTGTCAGCAGCCGCATAAAAATAGATGCGTGCTAATCCTCACCCGCAAAAGACTCATCACTTGCTTTCTGGATATCGACGATCTTGGTTTCCCCCACCTACGCCTTTGCCTCGTACCGCGTGATTTGGGTCATTTTGCGAGTCAATTCTGCAATATGTTTCAGATTTCTCGCTTTTGATAGAAGCAATCTATTTTACTGTTGAACCCTTTCGCTGAAGGATTTTATGCGGTCTGAAAAGAGTTTGGCACACGTTGAGCAATAGTTATGCGGGGACTTCATTTCCGTGTGAGAGGCGGTTCTCTCATGGATATGCTCCAGGAATTTCGGGGTTGCATACAGCTTTCCGCAGCCCTCACATCTTTCCAGTGGATGCTTCCCGATGACTTCGTCTCGAATTTTGATCGTTCTTGAGTTTTCGTGATCTTCTACTAGAATAACCTTGGTCGGACAGATATTCGCACAGGTTCCACATCCTATGCAGAGACCCTCGATCGGTACGGCATAATTCACCCCATCCCTTTTTTCCATTTTAAGCGCACCGGGCCCTACAATTTCCTTGCAGACCCTGATACACAAACGACAGCGGATACACCCGTCGGGCGGCGGTCCCTGATCAATGCCGTAGGTTTTGGCAAGTGTCATAATGGTTTTGGCCTGGGGTGCCATTTGCAGCAGATTCTTAAAAGCTCGGGTTCTGGCCCTGGAAACCGCCTGGGTGTCGGTTTTTACCCTCATCCCATTTTCCACTTTCAAAATGCAGGATAGCATCGTGGTTTGTCTTCCGCTGGAGCGGCCGGGCACCTCCACAACACACAGCCGGCAGGAGCCCGAAGGCTTGAGAGATGGGTGATAACACAAGGTGGGAATTCGAAGCCCGTTGGCCCGGGCGACCTGAAGTACGGTCATGCCCTCTTGCGCCTCGTATTCTTTTTCATCAATGGTAATCGTAGCCATATCTAATCCTTATTCTAATTAGTGGTTGAATGAAAACCAGGCTAATTTAGATTTGTTGGGTTTCGCCCTTTGAGATGATGTTCCGGTAATTGCATAATCTCCGTAGGTTGGGTAGAGGTACGAAACCCAACACAAGCAATCAGGCGCTACCCAACCTACCAATGCTTTGGGCCCGATTCCGAAATCGGCCGTTGTTGGGTTTCGCAATTCGCAATAACACCAGCAAAATGTAGGTTGGGTTGAGTGCAACGAAACCCAACAAAGCCTGAAGTAGGCTTAACCCAACCTACAAAATGCAAAATGGCCTGTGTTAGAACCAACTCCAAAGCTTTTTTTACTACATACCATTCTCAACAAACAACTAACCTATCCATTAATCCTGCCCGGCCTCATGCAAATCCGCAATATAGTCGTTTAATTGATCAATCTCGTCGCTTAGCGAAGCGATTTGATGTTCCATCAATTCCCTGAGCGTCAACATTCCGACTATTTTATTGTCTTCTACCACCGGCAGGTGCGTAATATCGGCTGCGATCATCTTATCCAATACAGTTGCAATGGCATCTTTGGGTTCAGCTAAAAGTAAGTTGCAAGTCATAGCATCTTCTAAACTTATTTCAGAAAACGCTGCCGATTTGTTTTTCAACAAAGATTTGTAAACATCTCCTTCACTGAAAATACCGGCCGGCTGGTCATTTTCCGTTACGAGTAGCACACTGACTTTGCTGCGGGCCATTAGACAGATGGCATCCTCAACGGTTTGATTGCTCGCGATTGTAAGCACCGTGCGGGCTTTATCCTTTAACAGGGCGAGCACTTCCAACGGAGCAGCCCTCCTTTACATTTTTAGTCATCCAATCGCTGCAGACAATCCTGGGGAAAGCGGTGGGTGCCTCTACCCTCCAGGCTCACCCCCACCAGGGCATCCGGATCGTTAATGGTGGTGTCCGGATCAGTTATAATGCCGTGCAGTCCGATGAATTCATCCATGTAGCTTTCCCAGCTTTCATCTTCCGATCTTTTATATACTTCCACCTTCTGCCCGTGACGAAAAACCATTGAAGCTCTCCTATGTTATGCTTAATTTCACCTTTGGATCGTTTGGTTGGTTAGGATCGTTGTGATCGCAATTTAAGCTCAAGGCAGTGAGGCTGAAGCTCAAAGCCAGTCAAGTTGGTTGTGATCGTTATGACCGATGGAAATTTATAATTTTGAATTTTTAGTTTTGAATTATGCCACTTAGGTTTTAAAGTTTTGATAAATGAAAACGGTTAAAATCGCATAATCAAACATGAATTGATAATTCATAACTCAAAATTAAGAATTTTATTAGCTCTTAGCTATCAACATTCAACACTTTTAACTTCTCACATATCACTTTTCACAATATTTTCGAATAGCTACCTTCCCAACTTCTCCGCGTCCCAACTTCTGCTTCTCTTTGCCCCATGCGCTCTGCCCTCTGCAATAGGCCCCATGCGCCCTGCTCTCTGCCTCAAATCTCAATTCGCGAAGCGCCGACCTTAATCCTTCTTACCCTCTCAC
>JBAVYC010000392.1:0-4102 GCA_049698595.1 Desulfobacterales bacterium
CTTCAATCCAGTGCCAGCGATCGAGTATGTCGGTGTAGATGGCCACCCTCAATGCTTTTGCTTCTTTCATATCGACAAGATCTTGACTTTCACAGATATCCAGGGCTCTGTCTCTGTAGACGACATCCGGATGCTGATCTTCTTCGTAGCCGCCGAGTTTCCAGATCAGAACATACAATTTGGCCTGTTCCAGGCGCAATTTTCGGTAGAGATCCGTTAAAGCGACTTTTTTATCTTTCTTGGTAAGGGGGTGTTGTCTCTGCGCATCCAGTGCGACACCGGCGCGGTCAATTTGTTGTGCAACGGTTTCGGCCTCCATCCGATAGGCCTTTTTTGTTTCCGGCGGGTAGGTTCGTATGCGGTCGGCAGCAGCCAGAAAGGCGCGGGCAAAATAATAATTGGCAAAAGGATCTTCCGGAAATGCGGACAAATAAGCCCGAGTCGAAGTTTTCAATACATGGATACGATCGGCGCCGGATAGCAGCTCCCAGTACCGGTAATATACTTTTTGCCATAATTCCCAGTCTTTTTGCGGAATCTTCCCGAGCGCTGATTCCGCCACCTTTATGGCCTCGGTTAATTTGCCTTCGCGGAAATAAAGACGGTCGATTCTGATTAATACCGCCAGCCAGGGCTTGTTCCGGACATTGGCCGCACTTGCCGCTTCTTCCATGATAGGCCCGCCGATACTCATGGGACCGAGATCCCGCGGCGCCGGTTTGAAAAAACGATAAAAAGGGAAAAAAACGATAACCAGGAGCGTGGCAACAATGGCCAGAACAAGCAACCGGAGTTTGTCCGCAGAGGTGGACGCAGGCGGATTCAGGGCCAGTTCAATGGCCATTGGGTCATAGTCTTCTGCCCGGGCAATGGGTATTCTTTCATCGGCTTCGATGGTACCCGTCTTCGGTAAAAACCCGATGGACGCCTTGACATCCGTCTCCGGCCGGATTTGAGCATCAGAGGGAAAACGTCTTGCCGGCAGTCGGGGTTTATCTTGATCTGAGTTCATCGCAAAGTATTATTGTTCGTTAGAAATATTTCTACTTGAGCTGATTTTTTCAAAAAAATTACAACCTGTTGTAATTCAGATAAAATATTTTGCACCGATCATGGGACGAAGTATAAAGGGAAAGGATAGGAAAGATTTGGCCAATAGTCAAATATTTTAAAGTATCAAAAAATTTGGATTTTATTTGGCCCAATTTTAAGATCAAGCGATGATTGTAATTTGTTATTGCCGGTTTATCCGGCTTGGGGTTTGTGAAGTAGAAAGTGGGTCTGGCCCGGATGAAGCGGAGGTGCAGGCGGGACTTCATTGTATTGAGTTCGTGAATGTCACTCAACAAATCAGGTGCAGGGCGCGACCCACCGAACAAAAGAGGCTCTAATTATAGGTTTATTCTTTTGCCTGAAGGATGACGTTAAATCGTTCATTCAGTAAGAGACGGACCTTATAATCTTTAGGCTCAATATTGTTTTCAAGCATTAATTCAACCAGCTCCTTTTTAGAATATCGGTAGAAATCGGCCTTCATGCACGAGCGCACGGCTGAGTGACGGATTTTCTCACTTCTTGAGCCGCGTAATGCGGACTTCGCTTCACAGCAGGCAATATACTCATCCACCAGGGCTTCAAGCTTCGCCTTTGTCGTCACCGTCTCTGTATTGCTACCCTGAGCCGGAATTTGGCAGAGTATTGCGGTCAGTACAATTACAAACCCTAGAATTGTTATTTTTGTCCTCATAATAATCTCCTCATTTTAAGATGATTGCGCTTAGTTGCTACGAATTGAAACAATGTCCTTGGGACGCCCCATCCACACGTTTTAGGACGCTCACCAGTTTAATGCCTGATCAAGTTTGCCGGTTTTCCCGATGGCTCAGATCGGGTGTTCGGCAGGGTATGGTATGTATTTTCAAAGATCCTTACCCAGACATAAAGCATATTTGGTGCCAGAATTCTAAGATCAGATAAACTCTTCGGGTATATCTCTGTAATATTTTTAAATCATAAGAAATTTTTATTTCAGCAGATGCTGGATTCGCCCCGGGCAACGCTGAATTCCATTTGAGCTCGTCAAGTTTCTTGATATTTTCCATTGATAAGTGTAAGTTTGATTGACAGTTTACCCTGCACAACCTATAAATTCCAACCTGAGTTGAGCGATTGTCGAGGTTGCTGCAGATACAAGGAAGATGTCGTTTCGCTATAGTTACCTATGCGGCAGGGCATCTGACACTGTAGATGCGGTGAGATCGTCAATCCCGAAGGGTTTCAAATCTTAAAAATAGAATCGATGGAATTCATATAAGGTAAAATCAACCCTTTTTAAAATTTGGAACGCTCAATTTAGATCAAACCATACCCCTCTGGTTCCTTGTCAGGAGAGAGCCGATGGCAACATCCAGTCAAGAGATTTCGCTGACCAACGCGGATCTCAATCTGCTTCACCAGGTATCTGAATCCATCCATTCCATTCATGATCTGGCGAAGATGCTCCAGAATATCCTGCTCAAAATAAAGGAAGTGTTTGCCATCGAAGGCGCCTCGATTGCGCTGCATGATGCCACAAACAAGGAGTTTTATTTTATCCGCACTGTGGAAGAACAGCACGGCATCGTACCAAAAAAAAGGGGTCAGATGCGATTTCCGGATGACTATGGCGTGGCCGGTTGGGTGTTGCGTGAAAACCGCGCGGTGATAATTCCGGATGTTTCCCGGGATGAAAGATTTTCCGATAAACTCGGCATCCAGCATGATTTTATCACCCGCTCTATGATTTGCGTTCCGTTGAAAACGCGTAAAGGATCCATCGGGGTACTCTATACGTTAAATAAGCTGGAAGGAGAATTTACGCCGAAAGAGGTGCGTTTACTGGAAATTTTATCCGGTACCATCGCCATTGCCATTGAAAATGCCAAACTTTATGGCGAAATAATCCAATATGCCACTTCCCTCGAAAAAGAAAATGTCAGGCTCAAATCCGAAGTTCAAAACCGGTTTAACCTTCAGGGAATAATCGGGTCAAGCGCTCCCATGCGGGGAGTCTTTGAGCTCCTGAATAAAGTCATCGGGACCCCGACTTCCGTGTTGATACAGGGAGAGACCGGAACCGGAAAAGAGCTTCTCGCTAAAGTTATTCATTACAACAGCGCCCTGAAAGACAAACCCTTTATTGCCGAAAACTGCGGTGCGCTGTCTGAGAACCTTTTGGAGAGCGAACTTTTTGGTCATGTCAAGGGTGCGTTTACCGGGGCGATAGCAGATAAAAAAGGGCTTTTTGAATTGGCCGATGGCGGGACGGTCTTTCTGGATGAGATTGTTGATATGCCCCATGCCATGCAGACCAAACTGCTGCGGGTCCTGCAGGAAGGGCAGGTGAGACCCGTGGGCGGCAGTCATTATCGCGAGGTAAATTTTAGACTCATTACCTCCTCCAATCGTGATTTGCTGGCGGAAGTAAAAAAGGAGAGTTTTCGGGACGACCTTTATTATCGTGTCCAGGTTTTTCCGATTAAGCTGCCACCCTTGAGAGAAAGAAAAGAGGATATTCCCCTTTTGGCAGCACATTTTTTGGAAAAATTTGCAGAGAAGTTAAACCGACCGGTTGCACGATTAACACCATGGGCGCTGGATCTTTTAGTGCAATTCGACTGGCCGGGTAATGTCAGAGAGTTGGAAAATGAGATTGAGCGGGCGTTAACCCTGGCCGGGGCCGATCGCGAGATTCAGGCGCGATATCTTTCGGAGAAAATTACCGGTACCGTCGGGCAGGATGCCGCCACCCAGGTGAATGGCATGACCCTGCATGATGCCACTAAACGGCTGGAAGTGCAAATGGTCATCCGGGCGCTGCGCGATACAGACGGAAACCGCTCCAAGGCGGCCCGTATATTAGGCCTGACCCGCCAGGGGTTAATAAACAAAATCGCCCGCTATAAAATTGAAATATAATCCTTTATGAACTTGAAGAAGGGACCATGGACTATTTAAAAATCACAAGTGAAGACGTGAGTGAAATTGTTTTAAAAGTTACCGATTAACATGCTTTTTCATGTTTGGGGCCAACAACGGAGTCAATAATACCTTTCACCCTGAG
>JBAVYC010000393.1:0-2016 GCA_049698595.1 Desulfobacterales bacterium
GGATTTAAAGTTAAAACTGGGAATGCCTGGCGAGTATCCTTACCACTATCCCATGATGCTGGGTTATCCCAGGTTCAAGTATCATCGGCTGCCGGAACGAAAACCGCCGAAAATAACTTGGGATTGAAATATTTCCTCTAACAATGATTTTATTTTCAAGTTTCTTGACCTAAAATTACACCAATCTCTTGAAGCAACTCTTTTTCACTGAAAGGCTTCTGGATAAAGCCAACGCCATCCAATTTAAGTATATCGTGTGCTTGACCTTGCAGACTATAGCCGCTGAAAAGCACAACCCTGACATTCCGATCGGGTTAACAAATTTGCCGGCCCCTAATTTTTGGATTTCCTTGATATCATCTGTTTCAGCAAACCCGCTGCTGATGATGGCCTTTTGATTTGGGCGAATCTATTTTAAAAAATGACTCGTCAAATTCCGGCTTGCCTTCATAGCGTTTCAGGAAAATGCCCGGGAGCGTATCCAAATTTTCAAAGATTGCCGGATCGACGTCGATACCGGCTTTATGAAGCGCCGCGCATACGGCTTCCGGTTTCGGCGGGCAGCCTTTGATGGCGATCATTTCCTTAATGTCGGGATTGTTTTTATGGGCTTGATAAATGCATTTGCCGAATAGAATCGTTTTTTTCATTTGCGGAGCGGGTTTCATGACCTTGCCGCTCAGAATTTCAACATCCTCCCAGGGTTTTCCTTTCCAGGCTTTGGCAATTGCAGCCAGCATCGTGCTCGTCATTCCCGAACAATAGGTGCAAAGGCTGAGATCATATTTGTAATAGGAGAGACCCTGTATTCCCATTTTTTCCATGGGTAATGGCAGGGTCTTGTCCGCATTATACTCAAAATCGTATCCGTGCGGTTGCGCTACGGTATCAATCGATTCACCGGCGATCTCGATGTCCGACAGATCCAGCGGTCGCTGCCGCTTATTGGCGGCATGAACCAGATGCGGCACGTCTGCAGCCTCCCAGCCCAGTGCTTTGGCGCCCACCAAATCGGCAGACAATATATCCGCGGATGCAATCAGAAGGTTGCTGCGATGCATGCGCCCGTCGATGTTCGGGCCGCGTTCGGCCGAATAAATGCCGTCCAGTAGCGTCAGCATCGGCGGCATTTTATCCGCCAATCTGGATACCCAGAAATGCAGATCTTTTTGCGGATGCGTGTTGTGGCATTTTTTGCGGGACGGGATGTCGATCATTCCCTTCAGGTTTTTTATTCCCAAGCTGACCACGGTCATGGAGTGCGTTTTCAACACCGGCAGGTCGACAACGAAATCGGCATTCAAAATATCGGTATTAAATTTAACCACGACATCGTCGCCCAGGTCGACTTCTTCGAAAGGCCGTTCCCAGATGTTGATATAATTGACACCGTAGCGTTTTTTTAATTCTCCATAACCCAGATTTTCAAAAGCATGTATCTGGGTTTCCATGTCTTTCGGGTTTCGCAATACCGTTCCGTCACTGATGGAAATGTCATCGATGCCCCTTTCTTTGAGAAGCACCACCATGTCTTGTACTACACGGGAGGTCGTGATGACACCATATTTGGGAAAATTTGCCGCCTTGGTCCAGAAGACAATATTGGGTTTGATAAACACTTTCGACTGCGAAGGTAGGTGATCCAGGCCGTGCGAGAGTTCGACTGCTTTTCGGACGGAATCAAGGGGTCTTTCGTATTTAACTATCGAAACTAAGTTTTTTTTCATCATTTTCTCCCAAATCGGTATGCCGGTTAGCCGGTATGCCAGCTAGCCGGTTGTCGTTTTCTTCTTGAATAATTCTTTTCATATTTTCCATTACCGGCTAACAGGCTCAACCGGTTCACCCCAATCAGAGCCTACGAGGTGTCTTCGGCGGAAGATAATATACCGCCGGTCTGGTACCCTCGTCCGGTTTTAAACAAAAATTTTCGTTCGATTTCAAAATTCTTACAACACTGCTGTCCTGATCATTTAAATCTCCAAATTGGATCGCCTGTCCTTCACAGCATATTAC
>JBAVYC010000394.1:0-3521 GCA_049698595.1 Desulfobacterales bacterium
ATCTTACCCGACGCCAACAATAAAAGCTGTTGATAAACAGTTGGTCGGAAATCGGGCAATTGAACTTTCCGCTTCAATAACAGCCAATTCATAAACCACTTCAGTCGGTACTTCCGTGCCTTTTCATACTTTGCTGAAAAATTCTCACAGCTCCTTTATCACAGCAACCCTTGTATCCAAAGAGATATCATTTTCAAAAATGAATTCCAGCAAAAATATCATTTTGTAATTTAGATATTAACCGCCTCTGAGTTATATGATATCCTCACACATTGGACAGCACTTGAAATTGTGTACAATTTAAATTATCCCTTAAAAATACCCAAAATACGTGGAGCTATTTTGCTTTAATAAAATGCTTTAATGCCATGATGTTATACTAATTTTAGAGCTTCATGGATTTACAGGAGGGACATCAAAAGTGAAAGTCTTAAGAACGCCTGATGATCGTTTACAATTATTAAAGGAGCAGGCCATTTTCTTCAAGAAGATTGTGCTGAAAAATTCGCTGAAGTAACCATTGACTTCATTGCCCAAACGTAAAAAGAAAGATAAAATTCCCTTTATCCTAGACTGATAATATCTCAACAATTCACGGCGTTGAGAATAGAAATCCGTTTCAATACAACAAGACAAAACCCATGCTAAAATTCCTACCCGGCATCCTTATTTTACAAGTCATAACGATTGCATTAGTGCTGTTTACCCCTGCAGACTTGGAAAACTGGGGTTGGCTACGGCTGATGATTCCAGTATTGATCGCAGGATTTTTGACTGCATTCTGGTTTGGTTCGATAGCAGCGCACCAGCGCAAAGATGAAATCAGCCGGTTGAAAGAGTACCATGCGAAAGAACGTGAGACCATCCGAGTGAATGCCGAGCGTACCAAGTCCAAGATTGTTAAACAGGTACAACGTAAAACCCAGCGAGAGGCGCGACGCTCGTCAACGAAGGCAAATATCAAGGTTGGGCTGGCATTTGCAGCTGCGGCAGGATTGGGTGGCTTGCTACTCTTGACACAGTTCATGTCTTTCGGGGTGCTGACGCTGACTGCTGTTGGTGGGGTGTTGGGCGGCTATGTGTTTCGTGTCCGGCAAGAGAAAGGCAAACTAAATCTGCAACACAAAGGCCAAGATAAACCGCGTATCATCACCGCAACGTCAAATAAGGTAAAACAAATCCGGCAGAGCGAACCACCAGAGGCGATAGATAAAAAGTAATATCAATCAGAAGATAAATACAGGTTATTTTGGCACGCTTTCCAGCTTTGAAATCCAATATATAGGTTCTGGACCGTGACCGTTGGTATATCCAACAATGTTGTAAAATCAATAACCATTAAAAATTTGTGATATCATCTTTCCCGGCTATTTAGTCTTCAGTGATGCTTTCTGCTTCGTTGCTGGTACTCGCCAGAATCAAATCAAACCACAAAAATCCAGTTGTAAACTGTGTATAAAATTGCAACATAAATTATTTTCGAAAAATGGTTGAACTGATTGTGTGTTACTTGACTAAATACACAATGAAATCAATTAATTCAGCTGATTCGATTTAGGCACGTAATCTATCATCGGCCCTCTTTGCAGATTGGCCCGGGCAAACCCCTAATGGCCGGGGGTTTTAGATTGGTTCAGCGAATCTAAAATGTCGTGATCCAGTTTTTTGGTGGATTTGAAACTGCAGTCCACAGGCTGCGAAAAGAATCGACCAATTCGGTTTTTACATAATTTTGACCTGAAAAAATGGTGCGATTCGAAACGATTTCTTGATTTCTAAATACCTTAATCTGTGGTCACATTAGATTGGCCTGAAATTTCAAACCATAGCGGTCTCACTTGATTTTTCTTGACGTCCGAATAGGAATTAATTAAATACTATCAAATACGGCTGCAACCAGCTATCTCCAGCAACACCATATAGAAAAAAGATATCAGTTCCCATCTAACATCAGCTTCTAAAACCGGTGAAGTTATGATGGAGCACCCTCTCAAATTCTGCCTATCTCACTCCTTACAGGAATATTTTTCCTGTTGGGAGCCTAACAGAATTTCTTAAATATCCAATCTGCCGAAAATTAATAGGAGGTGAACTGATGACGATTACAGAAACAGCCATGGAATTCTTTGAGGCCTGCGAAAAAGGTAAAGGATGGGAGGAATGTAAAAGCTATTGCACGGCAGATGCCACTTTCTCCGCACAATCGGAACCAATCGCAGACATAAAAAGCTTGGAACAGTACACCGAATGGATGAAGGGATTTCTGACATTCATGTCCGACGCGGGATATGAGATCAAGTCGTTTGCCACCGACGATGAAAGAAGGAACGTCAGTGCCTACGCCGTATTTTCCGGCACGCATACCGGTGAGGGAGGCCCCTGCCCGCCCACCGGCAAGAGGACTGCAGCCGATTACGTCTACGTAATGGAGTTCGATGGCGATAAAATCCGGCATATGACCAAGATATGGAATGCACCTTGGTCTATGAAGGAACTCGGTTGGGCCTAAGATTGTTGACGATGAAGTTGACATCTTCGCCAGCTTGAAGCCCTTATTAGTAAACTGGCATCGGATTGCCAAAAGATGCGCCTATTAGCTCTGCAGCTTTTGGCAACCTTGAGTCTCATTCTAAGAAAGGAGGCAAATCTATGGGTGAAATAAAACCAGGATGGCAGATTAAAGGGATTTATAATGAGTCATGTGCCTCACAGGGACATTGCCCCTATTATTTCGGAAGGCCAAGAGACGGTGGATGTCGGTATTTCATGGTCTTCAGAATTCAGGAGGGAAAAGTTAATGATGTTGAGCTGTCGGGCATCACCGCGATCTATCAGGGTGATCTACCTCACGCTACTTTTCAGGAAGTGCTGGAGCGGGGATCGAACGGCGGCATCTACGTTAGCGATAACGCCACACCCGAGCAACGCGAGGTACTTGACATAATCGTTGTCAACAGCCTCGGTGCGGCGCTTATGAAAAAAAATTTCGGTATAAAATATGTAGATATTGATGTTGAAGCTAAAGAAGACACTGTCTATTTCAAAATGCCCTTTGGGGAGATGAAGCAGGAATTGACGCGGGGCGTTGACGGAACCCCTGTACGGCTTGAGAACCAGACCCTTCCCTTTTTGACCAACGTCAAAGCGGCTCATACGCCTTATTGGAAATACGATGATCATGACAGGCATTTCGATTACAAGGATCGTTGTGGAACATGGGCTGATTTTGCGATGGAGGGGTAAGATCCGAAACATCATTCTCTCAGGTAAGCGCTGACAGGCGTAAAGCTGTCCGCGTTTGGTTTTTTTGTGCGCAAGAGGCACGCTGGCAAATAGTTGATATGCCCAACCGCACAGCGGTTGCGCTCAGGAATTTATACAAAGATAGGCACGTAATCTATCATTGGCCCTATTTATAGATTGGCCAGGGAAAACCCACAACAACCGGGCGCTTTAAGTTTGTCCAGCCAATCTTAACATTTTGATCCTAACTTTGCTGTTGTTTAGTTTGTCCAATCTAA
>JBAVYC010000395.1:0-1756 GCA_049698595.1 Desulfobacterales bacterium
TGGACGAACCACCGGGGGGCGGGGATACCCATCGGTCGCTCGTGAAAGGCACCCGTTCGGATCTTATGATCCGCCAGTTACCGGAACAGGGCTTTAAGCCCGAACTGCTGATCGTGCCCGGAGAAGAAAATGCAAGTCGGGTGGAAAAAGCCGTTCAGGACTGCTTGCAGAGATGGTCGGACAGGTATCCGGGACTTTCAGTCACCCCGGAAAAAAATGCTCTGTTGATTAAAATTCCGGACAATTTAAGAACCACCCATGAGCAGCATTTCTACCGGGTGCGCGACGCGTTCCTGGAACATCTGGACACGGGCAACGAGCCCGTGGAGCATCGGGCCTGCACCATCGCCAAGTACACCCTGTTGGCCGAAGCCAGGGAAAAAGCCCTTGTTTCTTCGTTTGAGATGCTGCGATAGCAGAAAAATGGAAGCTGGGAAGCTAGGACGCTATGATGCTGGGAAGCTGGGAAGGACATCGTGATTTGCGGGGAGTGGATGCGAGATATGATTTGCGAGTTGCGGGCATATATGGTTGATTAGTTGATAGGGTTGATTAAGTTGATTGAGTAAAAGCAGAACCTGACTTCTGTCTTCTGATATCAGGTTACGGATTGCAATTGGTGGGGTTGAGAAAGATGAAAAATAACCCGCAAAGGCGGAACGAAGGAAAATATTTCGCATCGCATTTAAAGTGATAAAGTAATCCGTGTAATCTGCGGATTAACTCAACAAACGAATCAACTAATCAACAAGTCAACTTAATCAACCCAATCAACCATTCTTTTCAAAGGAGGAAGTCATGGCAAAAAAAGGCGGTTACGGTTTCGGAATCGTTGGTTGCGGGATGATTGCGGATTTTCATGCCCGGGCGATCGCGGGTATGCAAGGCGGTCACCTATCCTGTGTGTTTTCCCGCAGCAAAGCCAATTCGGATCGGGTCGCAAAGGCTTTCAACTGCGCCGCCTATCAGAATTACCATGCGTTTTTGGCCCATCCGGGACTGGATATCGTCACCATTGCCACCCCCAGCGGCGCCCACCTGGAACCCTGCGTGCAGGCTGCCAAAGCCGGGAAACACATTATATGTGAAAAACCGCTGGAGGTGACGCTGGAGCGTGTGGACCGCATGATAAGGGCCTGCGACGAAAACAGGGTTATGCTGGCCGGCATTTTTCCCCGCCGATTTAACGAGGCCACCGCTGCGTTCAGAAAAGCCGTCGACACCGGCCGCTTGGGCAAAATCATCCTGGCGGACGCCTACATCAAGTGGTACCGAACCCAGGAATACTACGACAGCGGAGATTGGCGCGGTACCTGGCTGCTGGACGGCGGCGGCGCATTGATGAATCAATCCATTCACACCATCGATCTGCTGTACTACCTTGCCGGTGAGGTGGCGTCGGTCTGCGCTTATGCGGATCGTGCCATCCATGAAGGTATTGAGACCGAAGACAATGCGGTCGCCATCGTAAAGTTTAAAAGCGGTGCGCTGGGGGTCATCGAAGGATCCACATCCTGCTTTTCTGCGACCGGACACCCGGCCGAAGTTCACATCTGCGGTGCGGACGGGTCCATCTTTATGCGGGACAACTCATTTTCCGTCTGGGATTTCAAGAAGAAAAAGCCTGCGGACAAAAAAATAATGCAAAAGTTCCGGGCAGAAACAGGAGAAGCCGGTGCCGGCGCAGCCGACCCCCGGGCGATCGATTTTAGTGGACATCAAAAAAATTTTGAAGACGCCGTGCGTTCACTCAAGG
>JBAVYC010000396.1:0-2656 GCA_049698595.1 Desulfobacterales bacterium
AGTGGCCAGAGAGTCAGCGCCAATGAAATCAGAAAGTTTACCGTCGAAGACTTACAGCAGATATTAGAACAAGAGTATATTGTTCTCTCCGCGCAGGCTAATTTAGACACGATTGTGTTTTTAAAGCGTAACTACTCACCCTTATCAGCATAGATCTGACCCGAAAAGGCCATTTGAATGGCGACTAACGGATTATATCCCTTGTTTGCCATAGTCTGGAGATAGCTGGAAATACGGCAGTAGGATTTTGCATACACACTTTTCCTAAAGCAGCCCGATACTTTCTGTTTAACCTTGCTCATTCTCAGATCTCGTTCTGCCCGATTATTTGTAAACGGCACATGTGGGAATTTTGCGAATAGTAACACCGAAGCTTCATGATCCTTTAGTCGTTCCCACAGATTGTGTGCATCCGATTTTGCGACCTTCCCTCGTTTCCCTTTTTGTTTTGCAGGAATAGGAGGTAGCTGTTTTTCTCCCCGTGTCAGTATGTTGCGATAGCGTTTCTGGAGGTTTTTGTATTCCTGTTCACTCAATTGTTTTGATTCGCGCTTAGCCACAATTGCGCAGTTTTCCTGCAGCAGACGCTTCATGTTGGATGCCCAGGCATACCCATTTGAGTCTACAATAAAGGTGAGTTCCCGCAACAGATGAGAGCCGCACAAACCATGCCCACAATGATCATAGGAGAGATAGGATTGCCAGCAATCATGGATCGCCACACCTCCATAACGAGGGATGATGCCAATTTCCTCAATCGCTTCTTGACCCCGCTTGGGGTGCAGAAATTTCAGTGTGATGTCGCCCGTCGCGTAAACGTGGATCCAATGATTTTTTCGATCCACTCGCAATGATGTCTCATCCACGTGCATGCTGGGCATTTGTAATAGTTGTTTAATGGAAAATTGTTCCCATACCTCCAACGCGTTATACAGTTGAATCACATATTTCAGGATGGTCGCCTCAGAGATTACTTGACCGATCATCGTCTGCATCAATTGTTGTACCCGCTTGAGTGATATCATCTGGGCAATCAACAAATTCACCATGTACCCCTTAATCCCTGGACCATACTGCAGAGGACCTGCCATATCTTCCGGAAAACGTCCTTTGTTTTGCATGTTACATCGAGGGCAGACCTTGATTTCGGCATCTACATGACTGACTACCTTCTCGAAGATGATATCAATCTTGGTACGTCGTTCATGGTCGGTAGCGGGAATGTCGTCCAGGGGTTCAGCGCAGAATTCACATTCCTTAATTTCGGCAACCTGGGTTGTTTCTACCGTACGTGTATTTTCGGACAACACACCATTATGTTTTTTTCCTTTGCCGTTGGCTCCGATAAAGGTTCTGTCTTTGCTGGTTTGGGAGGAAGGTATACTGGAGTTGCGGTTATTCTTCCGGGTCTTTTTCTCCATGAATACCGCTATCAGCAGTTCAAACAGCATGATCATGGATTGAAACAAGGCGGTTGTTTCCTGTGTGATCTTGCCCTCATTCGAGAGATTTTCGAATCTCACCTTGAGTTGATCGAACTCTTCCCTGAGGGATTGCTTATTAACGCTTGGCATGGCGGTCTATGCCTCTTCCTGAGCTTCGACAGCCATTATGGAGGAAAGCACGGCCAGACGTTCCGCGCGAGGAAGCGCTTGATAACGCTTTGCCCAGCTTTCTGATTTACGTTTGATGCGTTGCCGATCTGTGAAATTTTTGCCCGCGTAGCGGGACCAGTGCACCCGGTCAGGGGTAAAGTTAAACCAAATCTTCTCGGTTCTTACACCGGCCTGATTCATTACCTGCAGTTCAAGACTCCCCCAATCCGTTAATAACTCATCGTAAAGACCAGATGGATAACCTGAAAGGATAACCGAACAAGCAAGCCTTTTGAGTAACTCCAGCAGCTGAATATGGTCCCGTTCTTCATAATCAAAACGATAGCGACGGCTTGAGGTGCGCGTGTAACGAAGATATGGGGGATCGCAATACACCAACTCACGCCCACAAAAGATATATGTAGAGAGAAACTCATGGGCGCAGCTATGAACCTTTTCTATTGGGTATTCACACTTGAAGGCTCTAAGGGCATTTAAATCGAGATCAATGGCGATATTATGCAATGCAGCGGGTTTGCGCCGCATTATCGCTCCCCCACCGAGATGAGTTTCAATGTAAGTGTCATGTGGTGGCATCATGGCGATAATGGGCTGACACAATCCCGAAGTCGCCTTTGACCCAAAGTAACTGTTCATTGCTGTTGCCCTTTCATATAGTGTACGGTCAACAGCATAGATACAATTTACTATGTTGTCAAGAAAAAAATCTAAATTTAACAGAACTGTTTACATGGCGCTTATATTATTTATAACGGGATAATGGGGTGTACCTTTTTATAAGGGGGTGAGCAGTTACTCTCAAGCTTCTTCTGAGCATCGATTTTTGGCATATTCCCTCCCGATACATTAAGGATTATAATATCCTATATGTAACATATTTTGCCGAAAAATCAACCCCAATTCATCATAAAATCGTCTCCCATATTAACCGATATCGTTTATTTACTTGAAATTATAAGGTATTTTTAATATTGTTGCCTTTGAGCACCGCAACGAAAATAGAGAAGATTGGCTCAATATTGATACAATTAGGATTCCTT
>JBAVYC010000397.1:0-7907 GCA_049698595.1 Desulfobacterales bacterium
GTATTTCCCGATCTGAGCGATTTTTTGCAAAGTGATGTGCCCAAAATCTGGTGCCGTCCGCCGACAACGGACTGCACAAAAAATCTGCGCAGATCGAGTAAAAATTCGCAAAATTAAACTAATATTCAGAGAACCATCATTGGGTCAAAAACCGATATGCAAACCAATAAAAAACCGGATGACCGCAACGACCGCTTCCAAACCGGAAAAATTCTGGCCCTGTCAATCGGCCATTTTATCCACGATGTCTATTCCAGTTTTCTCTCCCCGCTCTTGCCCCTTTTGATTGATAAGCTGTCCCTAAGCCTGACCCAGGCCGGTTTCCTCTCAACGGTCATGCAACTGCCTGCTTTGTTGAACCCTTTCATCGGCGTGTTGGCCGACCGCATCAGCGTCCGCTATTTTGTTATCCTGGCCCCCGCCATGACGGCCGTTCCCATGAGCCTTATTGGAATAGCCCCCAGTTACGGCGTACTGCTGCTCCTTTTATTTATCACCGGCATCAGCGTGTCCATTTTTCATGTGCCCGCACCGGTGATGATTTCGCACCTGTCCGCTGCCAGGAAGGGCCGCGGAATGAGCTTTTTCATGACCGGCGGAGAGCTTGCCAGGACTATCGGTCCCCTGGTGGCCGTGGCGGCGGTATCCATTCTGGGTCTCGAAGGATTTTATCCGGTGATGATCTTTGGTTTAATCTCAACCGTTTGGCTTTATTTAAAACTTCGTGACGTCCCGGTAAGCGATGTTCCCACAAAACGCAATTTATCGGCGCTGCAAACATGGCGTAAGCTGCGCTACATCCTTTGGCCTTTGTCGGCGATCCTGGTTTCTCGCGGGTTTATGCACGCCTCCCTGACCGCATTTTTGCCGACCTATATCAACCTGGAAACCGGTAACCTCTGGCTGGCCGGCATGGCCCTGACGTTGTTTGAATTCGCCGGTGTGGCCGGTGTCTTGACGGCCGGCTCCATGAGTGACCTGTTCGGACGCCGCAAGACGCTGCTGGTTTCTCTGATCGGCGCACCGCTTTGCCTGTTCGTTTTTACCTTGACCGGTGGCTGGTTTCGGATAGCCGCTCTGCTTGTTACCGGCTTCACCCTCTTATCCACCACCCCGGTCATGCTGGCCCTGGTCCAGGAACACGCCAGGAACGCTCCGGCGGCCGCCAACGGATTGTTTATGATGATTTCGTTTATCGCCCGGTCGGCGGTGGTTGTCGTGGTTGGGTTCACTGCCGACCGCATCGGGCTGCAGGCCACCTATTTAATCAGCGCCGCCATGGGGTTGATTGGTATTCCGTTCATTTTTAGATTACCGAAGAGATAACTAATCGAACCGTTCTTCCTTCCAAGGATCAGCGCTGTTGCTGTATCCTGCACTCTCATAATATCCCGGCTCATCAACGGCGGAAAACTTAATTCCCTCGAGCCATTTAACACTTTTATAAAAATAGCGATCTGGTATCAAAGCTCGCAGGGGGGCGCCATGGGCCTGGGGAAGCTTTCGATCGTAGAGACCATGGGCCAGGATCACATTGTCTTTAAGCGCCTCAGCACGGGGAATGCTGCTGGTATAAACTCCGGGAGCCTCCAAGATTACGAAACCGGCGGTTTCCTTGACCTTTACAAGATTCATGATCGTTTTCAGGGAGATCCCGCGCCAGCGAGAATCCAGCAGGCTCCAACCGGTGACACAATGGACATCACAGATCAGATCGAGCTGTTCTAACTCCATCAGATCCGAGAGCACCAGGGTCATCGGTTTTTCGACTTCACCTGTGATTGTCAGACGCCATTCGGGCACGTTTTCGTCTTGCTGCCCGCCCCCCATGTTGGGGAGTGCTTTTACAGCGTGCTGCCCGGGAGGGATTCGCGGCCTTCCGTCCGGTCTAAGCTGTGCCGCTAGCGCCCGGTTCGCAGAATCCATTAATTTAACAAAAACACCCGGCATACCGATTGACACTATCGTTCCACCGGCAGCAGACATAAATTCACGCCGGGTCAATTTTTTAGGTCTTTTCATAACGAACTCCGAAATCCTTATTATTGAGATTTTTTCGCCTGCGACAGAATACCCTTAGGCCGGAGGCCCTTCTATCTATATTATCCTGTAAATCCTGTCTGATATTCTTTTTTTTACTAGAATCCATTCCTCAAGTTTTACCTTGTTGTATTTATGAATCTATGTACTGAGCAATATGTTAAACTAAGTCCCTCTGTGTTCCAAATCAACCCTTGTACCGCAGCCAAAATTCATCGAGACGGTTGCGTTCTTGATCTTGATCTGATAGGGTGCGGCAGAAAAAATCAATGATAAGGAGAGATTATTTCATGACGGATGAACAGCCAGATAACCTTGAATTCACCATCGATCGGTCAAACCTATACCTCGAGGAATCATTTACCGACCTGAAAGCCGGCACTATCAAACGCCTCACACCGGTACGCGCCGATGGTTCCCAGGACAACACCCGTAAAACTGTTTTTGTCGGGCACACCAGTATCCTAACCCCCAACGGACCCCTTCCGATTCAAAATGTCATTGCCGCCAAGGAACTACAGCAGGCAATAAAAAAATTCCCCGAGGCGATGCAGGCCGCCATGGACCGGTTGATGGAAGAGGTCAAGAAATACCAGGAACAGGAAAAATCCCAAATCCAGAAGCCCGACTCACGTATCATCGTCCCCTGAAGGACTAAACGAGTGCAGGTTATCGGCCCGATCAATATTTATGGGCGATAGAGCGCGCCAAATCCGAACCAATCGGAATTGCCTAGTGTGAAACTACCCCAACCTTCGCTCCAAGTAAATTGGCGATGATATGCACAACATCGAGTTATAAGGTACTAATATGGGATTATTAAGCATATTTTCAGGAAAAGATCCCGAAAGCTATGAGCAAAAAGGAGATGCGCTTTTTGAAGCCAAGGCCTACGGGAAAGCTGTAGTGGAATATGAGCGGGCCCTGGACAAACTGCAAAAGACGTCTCCCTGGGATGAAGGATACCGCCAACAGCTCCAGGATAAAATTCGCAGCAGCAAAGAAAGCCTGGCGCTTGAACACCAACAAACAGCCGAAAGCCTGATGGAGGCCGGCCATGATTACGATGCCCGCCAGTACATCGATCTGGCGCTGGAATTAACCGAAGATCCGGAATTAAAAGATGCCCTTGAACGAAGCCTGCAGAACAAGGAAGCAGATGAAACCGAAGATCTAGAAAACGACCTTCCGGAGGCTGAAATTCAGGATCCTGAACCGACGTACGAAGATGAGCAGGTTGAAGAAGCGCTCAAGGGAGAAGAACATGAAGAGGATGATGAACATTTTGGTGCACTTGTCGGCACGTTACCCGATGATGTTCAAGACGCCTATTTAGGTTATGGCGAAGCGTTTAAAACCGGATACCTGGCCCTGAACCGGGGAGATTTCGAAGGCGCGGCGGCGCATTTGATCACAGCCATGCAAGAGCATCCCGATCCGGCAAGTTACATCCCCCTGGAGCTGGCCACTGCATACCTGAACCTCGGCAAATATGACGACGCCCGCCGGCTGCTGGAATCGTTTCTGGAACACCATCCGGATGCCCTGCCGGCCTATCAGCTTCTGTGCGAGGTTTTCTGGGAAACAAAAGACTTTGATCGGGCCGCTGAACTACTGGTTTCTTTGCCGCCGGACCTGGAACAATCCGTGGCCGGCTATCTACTGCGTGGCGAAACCCTTTTTCAGGCGGGAAGATACGGCGAAGCGAGGGCCTTTTACCGCGCATTTCTTAAAAAATACGACTGGCATGAGGCCATTGCCCGGGCCCTGGCCAAAACCCATGAAGCATTGGGCGAAATGGCCAACGCCCGCAATATATACAGCGAGATCATGGCTCAGTGCCACAGCTGTCGCGCTCGTATCGATCCTTTCATAAAACAGAAATTTGCCGATCTAAGTTTTGCGTCCGGTCTGAATACGCCCGCCGTGCTGGAGCTCTATCTTTCCCTGGCCCGTGAAGTTCCGCAGAATGCAGTTGAATATTATCACAAAATAAGCCGGATTTATTCGGCTCAGGGGAACCTGGAAGAAGCCCGTCGCTTTCAGCAAATATCAGAAGAATACGAAAGTAAAGAATAAAGATACATATTAAAAATGCCCTTCAAACCTGACTTCATCCATCCGACGACTGAATCAGCGCGCTCATTGTGGTTTGTTTTTCATGAAGGCCGGCTGTTGATAAAAGCCGGCGACGAGGATCAACTTATTCCCCGCGCCCGGGATTTAGCAAAATTTGCAATCTCCCCGATCCATAAACAATATCTGGGTGAAATGAACGGGTTTCCATGTTATGCTGGTGAGTTAGCGCACAATCACACTCTTTTAGATGGTTTTTCATTCGAAAATGTGCGCAAGCTTTTCGGCCTGCTAGAAGAAGAACTGATCTGGGTAGCAGGCCGCGCAAATCAGTTGGTAGATTGGAACCAAAGCCATCAATTTTGCGGCAGATGCGGCCATGCCACGGAGGACAAGCCCAATGAACGCGCCAAGATATGCCCAAAGTGCAGTCTGATTAATTATCCGCGTGTCTCGCCGGCCATCATTGTCGCCGTGATCAAAGACGACCAAATCCTGCTGGGCAGCAACAGGCGCTTTAAGGGCGGCTTCTACAGTGTGCTAGCCGGGTTTGCAGAACCTGGCGAAAGTCTTGAAGAATGTGTTGCCAGAGAAGTCAACGAGGAGGTGGGTATCGCAGTAAAGAATATCCGCTATTTTGGCAGCCAGCCTTGGCCTTTTCCGAATTCTCTGATGGTTGGATTTATAGCGGATTACGCCGGTGGCCGGATCGAGGTCGACAAATCCGAAATTGTCGAAGCCAACTGGTATTCAGCCCGCAATCTTCCGCTCATTCCCCCTAAAATCAGTATCGCCAGGCAGTTGATTGACTGGTTTGCTGAAAACTACACCGGTTGCAACACCTGCAACCTGACATCCTGCACATAGTCTTTTGCCGCTTCGCGGTAAGCGGCCATATGGGACGTTTTCAGGTGGGCATGCAGAGCATCCATATTCACCCAGGCTTCAACCAGGGTGACGGTGTTTGGCCGGATTTCACCTTGAACCGGCAAACCCGAATCCACATCAACCGACGGTTCATAGGCCAGACACCCTTCTTCTGCTTTTACCTTCGGGACATTGTCGTGTAAAACAGCCAAATACTTGTCCAGACACCCCGGCTTTAACTCGATTGTGGCAATGACTTGAATCATGGATGTTCCCCCTTTAAATATAGAATGTTGATAAAAAATAGTCGGGATAGACCTTATTGGAAATACTGCAATTTGTCAAAATTTAACCAATCAACTAATCAACCAATCAACGATATCTTGACAAAAATCATATTTTAGCTTAGTTTATAGCTAAACTATATATAGGTGAAAAATTATGAAAGTCGGAATCCATGAAGCCAAAACCAAGCTTTCCAAACTCATTCCCGCCGTGCTGGCAGGCGAGGAGGTGATCATTACAAAGGCCGGCCATCCACTTGTCAAACTGGTTCCCGTTGTGGAACAGGGCAGGGAAAGACCGCTGGGTGCCTATGCGGGCAAAGTCCGGATCAAAGGTGACCTTTTGGAGCCCCTGCCGGAAGAAATTTTAAATGGTTCATCCCGGAAGCCCTGCAAAAATTCAGTGTAATTCCACTGCCCATTGGCTTTGATACCGCCATATCGGCAGCCACCCTGCCTCTTGTCCACCACGACCCGTTTGACCGTATCATCATCGCTGAAGCCCTCAAAGAAAACGTGTCTGTTCTTACTAAAGACGGAACATTTGCGGATTACGGTACCCCTGCGCTGTGGTGACGTATTGGCCGGTGGATTTTGTCGTCCGGAGAAACCGGCGACCTTATGCAGGTGGATTTTATGCGATGGGTTCATAACGCATATCGAATCAATTTAAAATAGATAATGAAAATGCTTAAATTCATTCACGCAGCCGATGTTCACCTGGATAGCCCTTTGCGCGGCTTATCTCGCTATGAATCTGCACCGGCGGAATCCATTCGCAATGCATGCCGCAGAGCTTTCGAGAACCTGGTCGATCTGGCCATTGAAGAAAAGGTCTCGTTCGTGCTGTTGGCAGGCGATCTTTATGACGGTGATTGGAAAGATTATAGTACCGGCATTTTTCTCAGCCGCCAAATGGGCCGGCTTGGCCAGCACGACATCCCGGTTTTCGCTGTTGCCGGCAACCACGATGCCGCCAGTCGAATCACCAAAGCCCTTGATAACCCCGCAAACATGAAAATTTTATCGTCTCGCAAGGTTGAAACCATCAGGTTGGCTGAATTGGCGGTTGCGATTCATGGGCGCAGTTTTGGAACCCAGCATGTTGATGAAAATCTTGCGGCAGGCTTTGCTGTTGCCGAGAAAGGAATCTTCAACATCGGACTGTTGCACACCAGCCTCGATGGCCGCGAAGGCCATGCGGTGTATGCGCCATGTGGGTTAGATGATCTAATCTCCAAAGGCTATCAATATTGGGCCTTGGGGCACATTCACAAGCAGGAATTTGTGTCCGAGGACCCATGGATCGTATTTCCCGGCTGTATTCAGGGACGTCATATTCGAGAGGCCGGCGCCAAGGGATGTGTCCTCGTCACCGTCGCAGACGGTGTTGTGAGTGCAGTTGAGACGTGCCCGTTGGATGTTATGCGTTGGGTCGCGTGCAGCGTCGATTTAACAGATGCTGCTGAAATGCGCGAGGTATTTGAACGCGCTCGAAAATCCATTGAAAACCAAAGAGCATCAGCGGATGGACGACCGATCGCCATGCGCATCCGTTTTGAAGGGGCAACCTCAATATCGGATGAGTTATCCGCGTATCCGGAACGATTTGAGCAACAAATCAAAGCAATTGGCGCGGAAATAGCCGGTGCTGATTTGTGGATCGAGAGAGTCGAAAATGCAACGGTCGGCAAACTCGATTTGGAAGCGACATTGTCTGACGATAGCGCATTTGGAAAACTGCTTAAAGACATATTGACGACACCCCCCAATCCGGAAGAAATAAGTGGCCTCAAAGATGTGATCGCGGATCTCAGGCAGAAGATTCCATCAGAGGCTTTTGGCGCTGACTCCGTCTTGAATCTTGATGAAAGTCAAATCGTCGCGCGATTGGTCGATGAGGCCAAACATATGCTGGTTGGCAGGTTGTTGATGGCGGGGGGAGCCAAATGAGAATCGACCGACTCGACTTAATTGCGTATGGCCCCTTCAGCGACAAATCATTGAATCTATCGGACGGGGCTTCGGGACTGCACCTGATATACGGAGACAATGAAGCCGGCAAAAGTACCTCGCTGAGAGCCCTCATCGCGTGGTTGTTTGGCATTCCAATGCGTACTAACGACAATTACCTGCACGCGAATCCTCAACTGCGTATTGGCGGTAAGCTCAGGCTTTCAGGCGGCGCAGAAATAGATTTCGTTCGAAGGAAGGGTAAAAAAGGCACGCTGTTGGAACCGGGCACGGATGCACCCTTTGACGATTCGGCCCTAGCGCCGTTTTTACCGGTTGGTATCGATGAAAATTTATTTACGAAATTGTATGGCATCGACCATGATGGACTGGTTGCGGGCGGCCAGGAACTGCTGAACCAATCCGGCGACCTCGGTCAGGCGCTCTTTAGTGCGGCGGTTGGGACCGCAAGCCTTCGCGCAATATTGTCTGATTTACAAAATGGCGCCGAAGAACTTTTCAAGCCCAGAGCTTCTAAAAAGCGCGTGAACCAGGCGATAACGAGTTTCAAAGAGGCCCAAAAGCGAATCAAAGATTCGAGTCTTCCGGTTGCAGAATGGAAAAGGCTGCAAAAAAAACTCGCCGACACCCTTTTCGCCATTCAACAGGTTGAAGAAGAAATCAATG